>CAIJOU010000455.1 GCA_903822375.1 Candidatus Hydrogenedentota bacterium | reverse complement strand
GGTGAACGAGCCGTCCACGTCCCTGGACGTGAAGGACTTGGCACTGAAACTGAAGTTCGTGCCCCGCAGCGTCATCTTGCCCGAGGCCGCGCCCAGCGGCGTGACGCTCATGGAGGCGCTTCCGGAACCCAGCGCCGCAGTCCCCGCCGCGCCGTCGAACATGCCCACGGCCCACGCAGGCAGCGGGTCCACGGTCATGAAGAACGTGTTGGTTCCCGGGGTCTTGTTCACGTTAACGGCCTTGATCGACACCGGCTTGTTGGTCACGGACACTGTCGGCACGCCTGCGATCATCATCGTGGCCGCGCTGTAGCCCAGGCCTGCGGGCAGGCCGGTCACTGTTACAGTCGGCAGGCTCTCGGACGTGATGTCCAGACGCTGCGTGAACGCCACACCCACCATCGCCCGCAGCGGCCCCTGTTCGGCGACGACCGGCGGCTGAATGTTGGTCGTTATCCCGAACCAGGCCGACACGGTCGTGTTCGCGTTGGGCATCACGAGGCTTCTTGCCGTAGCCTGTGAACCGTCCTCCCAATGCAGAAATGTGTTGTTGGCGTTGGGCTTCGCACTCAGTGCGACCTTTGCGCCGGGCAGGTACAGCCCCGCGCCCGTCACCGTCCCCGCCCCATCGGAGACCTCCGCCGTGAGCCTCGCCTTGACGGTCAGCGTCTGCTTCACGGGCGTGGCGGCCTTGTAGTCGAAGTTGCCGGGTTGGCTGGCCGTGATCACAGCCGTGCCCGCGCCCACGATATGGATCAGGCCGTCGACGATTCTGGCAACGGACTCGTTCGAACTCGCCAGCACGATCTGAAGCCCGGATGACGCCGAGGCGTTCGGAACAAAATCCCCGTCGCCGAGAACCATTGTCCCGGGCGACTGAAGTTTTATCGTCTGCGCTACAGGAACGTTGACCACGCGCACGGTCCAAGATGAGTCGCTGAGGCACCCTTGCCTGTCATAAGCCGCAGCGATCACGATGATGTCCCTGAAGGCCGCTCCCTGCACCGTATTCGTATAAGTCTTCAGCGTGTATGCACTGGTGACGGCGTTGGGAGCTCCGGTCCTCGTCTCCAGCATTTTCACTCCGTCCACGAACCGACAATGTTGGACATTCCGCGTGTGGCCGTATCCGGATCAGTCCCGTCTCCCGCGGTCACGCTGAACGACACCGAAACACCTTCTTTTATCGGCGCAGGATCGGCAAGCGGCGAACGTTTGGCGACGACCGGATTCTGGAAGTAGCGGGCGGACAGGGTCAGGTCGGCCAGATTCGTCACAACCGAAGCGGCCGTAACCCGAAGACCAGCGGAACCGGCCGCAGTCCACCAGCCGTTGAACGTGAAACCAGCCAGAGCCGGAACGGGAAGATCGCCGTAAGGTCCGCCATAGGTAACGGTCTTCGTTACAGGACTCACCGTCCCGCCGGCGGGGTCGAATGTCACCGTGTAGACCGTCGCCGTCCACTTCGCGTAAAGCGTATGTTCAGCAGCAGTAGCCACAACCGTGGCGTCTGTCACCCGCATACCCGTCCCGCCGGGGCCGGTCCACCAGCCGCCGAACGTGTGCCCCGACAGAACCGGAACAGGAAGACCGCCATAGACGGAGTCGAATATCGCGGCCCCGCTGGCCGGAGTGACGGCACCGCCCTGCGCGTCGAATGTCACCGTATAGGAGGGGTTCGCCGTCCAGTTCGCATACAGCGTCTGCGCACCCGAGAGACTGACCGTCGT
>CAIJOU010000454.1 GCA_903822375.1 Candidatus Hydrogenedentota bacterium | reverse complement strand
GGATGCGCTGTGCAAACACGCCGAGCACTTCGGGATGGGCCACCATGTCTAGATAGCGCTGGCGGTAGCGGGTCTCCACGTCGGCCAGTCCGTGCCACTTGCTCAGCGCCGGACGGAGTGACTTGGTAAGTATCTCGCAGTGCGCGGCAAAAACGGTGATCTCGCCGCGGCGCGTGCGCCGGACAGGACCCTCCACACCAATGAAGTCGCCCATGTCGAGGTCGCGCAGCGCCTCGTAAGACTCGGCGCCAATCTGCTGCTCGCCGAAAAACACCTGGATGCGCCCGGTTTCGTCGCGGATGTCGAAGAATGCGCTCTTGCCCTGGATGCGTTTGGCAACGATGCGGCCTGCCAGCCGCGCGGGCAGTTCCACATGCTCTTCGCCCGGAAACCGCTTTTCCTCCTGCTCAAAATCGGCGCGGGCCTGCCCTATCAGGTGCGAGCGGTCAAACTTGTACTTGAACGGCTCGTCGCCGCGCTCGCGGAAATGCTCCATTTTGCGGATGCGGTTTTGGCGCAGTTCGTGCTCCGCCCCGCTTTCCTCGTCCGGTTCGGCAGTCTGCGCCGTGTGCGCAGTCTTCGGAACGACCGCGGCCGCGGCGGCAATCTGCTCCGCCGTCTTGCGGTAGGCGGGAACCTTCTTGGCCAGCCCCGGCACGCCTGAGGCAACGGCTATCTGCTCGGCCTCGTCCCATGCGCCCGCCTCAAGCAGCTCCGGCACGCGTTGCGCGTCGCCCTCGGCGGAGCCGATGGCCTTGCGGATGTCGGCCATGAGCGCGTCGCGCTTCTGCATTTTTCCGGCCACCACCGGGTTGATGTTTGAACTGTCCGTCATGATGCGTTACTCCTTGGCCGACGCGGCGCGGGCCGCGCGGCTCCGGCGTTCCAGGTTCCACTTCAGGTACGACTCGACGAACAGGTCCAGCTCCCCGTCAAGCACGCGGACAACGTTGCCCGTTTCGGCGCCCGTGCGGTGGTCCTTGATCATCTGGTAGGGGTGAAGCACATAGCTGCGGATCTGGCTGCCCCAGGCCACGTCCTGCTGGCCCTCGCGCAGCGCGTTCAATGCCGCCTCCTGGCGCTTGACCTCAATGTCGTAAAGCTTGGCGCGTAGCATGTTCATGGCCGTCTCGCGGTTGCGGTGCTGCGAACGCTCAATCTGGCAGGCCACGACGATGCCCGTGGGCAAATGCGTCAGGCGCACGGCCGAACTGGTCTTGTTCACCTTCTGTCCGCCCGCGCCGCTGGAGCGGAACACGTCCAGCTTGATCTCATCCTCCTTAATCTCGATGGAGATGCTGTCATCGATTTCTGCCATGACCTCTATGGCGGAGAAGGAGGTGTGCCTGCGGGCGGCCGAGTCGAAGGGCGAGATGCGCACGAGCCGGTGCACCCCCTCCTCGCTCTTGAGCGTGCCGTAGGCGTAGGGCCCGCTGACGCGCAACGAGGCGCTCTTGAGGCCCGCCTCCTCGGCGTCCTGATAGTCGAGCACCTCCACGTCGAACTCGCGCAGTTCGCAGAAGCGTGTGAACATGCGGTAGAGCATCGAGGCCCAGTCGCACGATTCGGTGCCGCCCGCGCCGGGGTGGAAATTCACGATGGCCGTGCGGGTGTCGCGCGGGTCCATGAACAGGCTGTTCAGTTCCAGCCGGTCCAGGTCCTTCTTGGCCAGTTCCATCTGGGCCGTGACCTCGTCGGCGAGCGTCACGTCCTCCTCCTCGGCGGCCATTTCGATCAGCACGGCGGCGTCTTCGAGCACCCGGTGCAGTTCGTCGGGCGCGGCGACCACGGACTTGAGGGCCTTGAGCTTTTTCACGACCTTCTGGGCCGACTCCATGTCATCCCAGAATCCGTGCTCGGACATGACCTTCTCAACGCCTTCAATCTCATGACTTACCCCCTCCACATTGAGACAGGAGCGGAGTTCCTTCAGACGCTGCCGGTATTCGGCGATGTTCTGTGTTTCAGCTTCGTACATTGAGTATGTTCTCCGTGACGGGCGGCCGGCGGCAGGTCAGCCCGTGAGTATCCAGGAAAGGGCAATGCCGCCGGCGTACACGTAGTACAGCGCCGGCGCGGCGAACAGCAGGCCGTCGCAGCGGTCCAGCACGCCGCCGTGGCCCGGAAAAATCTGGCTGGCGTCTTTCACGCCGGCCTCGCGCTTGATCATCGACTCGGCAAGGTCGCCGAACTGGCTGACAACGGACAGTCCCGCGGCGAGCAGCGCCCACACCCACGGAATCGCGGGCGGATAATAGCGCTGCCACTGGAAATGGCGCACCAGCGCCCACAGCACTAGTACGGACAGCATGGCAAAGACCACGCCGCCCGCGGCACCCTCCCAGCTTTTCTTGGGACTGGTCATGGGGGCCATTTTGTGTTTGCCGAAGGCCCGTCCGATGAAATAGGCCCCCGTGTCGGAAAAGGCAACGGCGACGAGCAGGAAAGTCACCAGGCCCGGGCCCATGTCGCTGTTGTGGTGCATGGCCAGCATGTAGCAGGCAAGGCCGGCCACATAGGCGACGCCGAAGAAATCGGCCGCCATGCCGCGCAGGTCGTGCCTGCCCGTGGCCAACCGCGCGAAGATCACCACCAGCAGTGCCCAGGACAGGCCGGAGACGACGGGCATGCCGCCCACATCGTGCCACCACAGCAGGAATGCCAGCCCGTTGAAAAGCACGAGCCCCACTCCGGTCAGAATGGTCGTGCGCGGCATCACGTTGATCCCGGCGGCATTGGCCATGGCGCAGTATTCGCGCAGACCCTGGGCCACCAGCAGCGCAATGAGCACGTCAACGACCCAGTAAAGCGGCGGCACCCACAGCACCGTCAGCACCAGGGCCGCCATGGTCAAACCGGTGACCGCGCGCACCCGCGTTCCGCCCACGCCCGCACTGCTCATGGTCTTCCTCCAAACCTGCGGGCGCGCAACTGGTATTCCACTATCGCGTCGCACAGGCACTGCTTGTCAAAATCGGGCCAGAGTGTGGGGGTCACCACTATCTCGGCATAGGACAACTGCCAGAGCAGGAAATTGCTCAGGCGCAATTCGCCGCTGGTGCGGACCAACAGGTCCACCTCGCTGTGGTCGGGCGCATAGAGGCGCGCCGCAATCGCGGCCTCATCCACCTGTTCCGGACGCAGGCGGCCGTCGGCCACCTCTTCGGACAGCAGGCGCGCGGCGCGTGCGATCTCGGTCCGGGAACCGTAGTTGAGCGCGACGCACACATCCATGGCGGTGTTTCCCGCCGTGAGATCAAGACAGTAACGCAGGTCGGCCGCGGCGCGCACGGGCAGCCGGTCCATCTCGCCCAGCAGGCGCACGCGGATGTTGTTCTTGTGAATCTCGGCCACTTCCTTGCGGATGTACTTGCTCATCAGCCGGAAGAGCACATTGACCTCCGTCTTTGACCGCCGCCAGTTCTCCGTGGAAAAGGCGTAAAGGGTGAGACAGCGGATGCCCATTTCGCGGCAGCCCTCAATGGCGAGGCGCACGCCGCGCGCGCCGGCCTCATGGCCCTCGGCGCGGGTCAGCCCGTGGCGCTCGGCCCAGCGGCCGTTGCCGTCCATGATGATGGCGATATGGTTGGGCAGCCGCGCGGGGTCGATACGCGGGTCCATGTGGGGTCGTGCAGGGATTTCGCTCATGCCGTACTCTCCGCCGCAAAAGAAGCCCGCCGCGTGTGGGCGTGGAACAATCCATGCCCGCGCGCGGCGGGAATTAGCGTCGTCAGGCCTTGTTCGCGGGGAACTCCATCAAACCTCCATGATGTCCGCCTCTTTGTGCTTCAAGGCGGCGTCAATGGCGGCGATGTGCTTGTCCGTCAGTTTCTGGATTTCGTCGCTCAGCTTGTGGGCGTCGTCCTCGGGGATGTCGCCGTCCTTCTGGTGCGTCTTGATCGCCTCGAGCGCGTGGCGCCGCACATTGCGCACGGCCACCTTCGCCTCCTCGCCCAGGTGCGCCGCGTGCTTGACAAGCCCCCTGCGGCGCTCCTCGGTTAGCTGCGGGATCGGGACGCGGATCAGCCGGCCGTCGTTGGACGGGTTCACGCCGAGCTGGGAGGCGCGCAGCGCCTTCTCGACGGTGTTGATCTGCGACTTGTCCCACAGGTCGATCGCGAGCATGTGCGGGTCGGGAACGGTGACGTTGCCGAGCTGGTTAATCTTCATCTTCGAGCCGTACACCTCGACCTCGACACTGTCCAGCAGGCCCGGATGGGCGCGGCCGGTGCGGATGTTGGCGAGTTCCTGGCGGTACGCCTCAACACACTTGTCCATCTTGTCCCGGGCTTCATTCATCGTGACTTGCTGCGGCATGAATCAGTCTCCCTTTACAAGAGTCCCAATGGGCTCACCATGCAACACCTTGTAGATGTTGCCCGGCGTGTTCAGATTGAACACAATCACGGGCAGCCTGTTTTCGCGGCACAATGATATCGCCGTGGCGTCCATGACGCGCAGGTTGCGCGTGAGCGCCTCCGTGTAGCTGAGCGTGTCGAAACGCTTCGCTTCGGGATGTGTCTTGGGATCGGCGTCGTAAACGCCGTCCACGTTGGTCGCCTTGAGCAGCACCTCCGCGCCAATCTCGTTGGCGCGAAGCGCGGCGGCGGTGTCCGTCGTGAAGAACGGGTTGCCCGTCCCGGCGGCGAAGATGACCACGCGCCCCTTGTCGAGGTGACGCGTTGCGCGGCGGCGTATGTAGCGCTCGGCGACGGGCGGCATCTCGATGGCGCTGAGCACGCGCGTGCCGATGCCCCGCGTCTCAATGGCCGCCTGAACGGC
>CAIJOU010000453.1 GCA_903822375.1 Candidatus Hydrogenedentota bacterium | reverse complement strand
CAGCAGCGGTGTCGTGCGCCGGTCCAGCAGCAGCGTGACCTGGGTGGCGTTCGTCGGCTGCCAGTTGCCCTGCAGGGAGCCGATGGCGAGCGCCTTGTAGAGCACGTCGTAGTCCGCCAGCATGTACAGCGACCGGCCCGGGTCGAAGTAACGCAGGTCAGCGCCCACGGCGCGGCGGTCTACTCTCTCTCCTCTCGGAGAGAGAGTATTGTGTGTGGACAAAAGTACACGGAATGACACCTCAGGCATGTCTTTTCGTGGACAATCTTACACGGCAAGCTGGATGTCTTTTCGTGGACAATCGTGCACGGAATGACACTGTGCTCAGCATCGTCATCCTGGGCGTGAAGAGGTCGCCAACCTCAGCCTATCGATTTTTATCAGCGTAAAATATCTGACACTGCGCACAACAATGCCGTCAGTCTCGCCCGGTTCCGCTCAGACTCTCCGTGATGCCGCCTACGCGGCGTTGTTCAACATTTCTCGCGTCACCTCCACGCCGGAAAGGGCTCCGTCAGCCACCCAAAGGCGATTGACTGCCGCCAGGATGACGTCACGCTGTAGACCGGCGGCGTAGGCGCCGGAAGCAAACCTGCGGACGCCGGCCCCTATGTCTGGGGCAAAGACGTCGCAAGCTGCCTTCGTGACGCTTACTGCGCCTTCAGCTTGGCCAACTTGCGCTCGGCACGGTCGATTGCCTTGGCTTTCTTTGCCTGGGCTTTGAGGAGTTCTTTGTACTCGTAGCAATTCATCCCCAAGCGAATCGCGTCCAAGTCGTCCAACAGTTCCTGCCCGCCATCATAGCGAGGACGGACGTAACAACGCAGCACGGGCTCAAGCGTCGTGGGGGCAAACTCCTCTGAAACAAAGGCGTCTTCATCGTCCGGTTCCCAACGATAATCCAGTACTTCATCGGCCGCGGCCTGGTACTTGCGTGTAACACGGCTGAAATCGATACCGTTGGTGCACATCGTAACTATGGTGACCACACGAGAATGCAGGTCCTCGTCTTGACTCTCGGTCACCAGATATTTCCATTCGGCACGTTTTGGCGTACTCGCTCCGTCGACGGTCATTGGCTGTTTTTGGTCTAGGTTCGTGCTCATCGTACTCCTTGTGGTGCTCGGCCATCTTTGGCGTTTCCGTACAGTTCTGTCGTCTTCTTCAATCTGGTAGTTGCCGTCTGGTAGACGGCGATGCCCCGTGCGTGTCCAATCCAGCAATTTGCCGGCTTGTGCACGCGACGGTGTAGTGGAACCCCGCCTTCAGTCAGAAGACATGGAATTTACTTTGTATATCGGCCAAGGCCGCAAGGGACAAACACAAGCTCTATGCGAGCAAGCGGGATTCACGCGGTGCAGCAGAAAGGCAAACGCTGGTACGCGCAGCGCCGGCTGGCGAGCGGGTAAAAGCGAAAGACTACCGACTGCAATGGTTGTATTTGGGGTCCAGCTATGTCTCGCGCCGGCAACATGCGCCGGTCAGGAGGGGAGCGGTGTACGGGCGGCAGGTCACATCGGAACGATGTCGCTGCCTTTAGTATGGTAATCAGCCCCGAGAACGGGGTTTGCTGTCCGCGGCAATCTTGCGCCGCTCGGCGACCTGCGCGCAGCCGGTCATCCGTGGCTGGAAAGTAAGGGCGCTCGCCGGATACTGTCAACTACAATTCGACATCAGGTCATTATCACGTGTTAATTCAAAGGAGTCTCACGCAGGTCGCAGTACATGCCCCGTGCCTCGTTCACCGACAACTTGCCGGTACGTCACGGAGGCGACGCCAATGGCAGCAGCAGCCAGCCCGGGCAAGCCGCAAGAAGTCACTTGGAGTTCCGCTCACGCGCACGTAGCATCCGCCCCGACGCACCGGTTTTTTTGCCGGCGCAGCGCTCGGCGGTTCAAGCCCGCCTCGACCTTGCTCACGCGATTCCGGCGTGTGCATAGCAACGAGGCCTGCTTTGACCAACGCCAGCAACATCACCACGCCTGAATTCATCGCCGTGCCGCTGCCGGATGTGGGCAGCGACAACATAGCGCACACGACCACGACGCCCACCGATGCTGATGCCCCGATTATCGGCGCACACATCCGCAAAATGCCCTTAAAAATCGGGAATAAGGACGCTGCTGAACCTGTCAGCTATCCATCAACCCGTG
>CAIJOU010000452.1 GCA_903822375.1 Candidatus Hydrogenedentota bacterium | reverse complement strand
CTCACCGCGCAGGGCCTGACGGTCACGCGCGATGACACCATGCGGCTCTCCCTTTTTGCCCGCGGCACGATCAGCCAGCTCAAGCAGGCCTTTCAGGTGGATTTCGCCCGCGTGACCACTGATGAGGGCGAATTCACTTCAGCCATTACGGCGCCCAGTCTGCCCGCCGCCCTGGCCCCATCACTGGTGGGCGTCAACGGCCTGCAACCCCACCTGCGGCCACACAAGATGGCCGCCGGACTCGTTGCGCAGAAGGCCTCGCTGACCTCCCCCAATGCGCCGCCCTATCTGCCGTCCGAGCTCCTCAAGGCTTACAACGCCAACACCACGGGACTGACCGGCGCGGGTCAGACCATCGCCATCGTGATCGATACGTACCCGCTGGACAGCGACCTGGCGACGTTTTGGGCGAACTGCCACATCAACCGGGCGCCGAACAGCAGCGTCCAGCATTTCCAAGTGCCCGGTACCCCCACGCCGCCCAATCCCGCGGCCTCCGACTCAACTGGAGTACCCAACGGCACCGAGGCCATTATCGATGCGGAATTGACCAGTTCCATCGCCCCCGGCGCCAACATCCGGGTTTATACGGCCGGCGACCTTCTCCAAACGTATCTCACCCTTGCCTACCAACAAGTTTATCACGATCTGGACTCACAGCCCACGCTCCACGTGCTCAATCTTTCCTACGGCACCAGCGAGGCGAGCGGGACAACGTACTCCCAGCGGCAAAGCGATGCACAAAATTTCGTGGCTCTGGCCGGCCGCGGGGTCACGATTTTCGTTTCCACGGGCGATGGTGGGTCCAGACCGGATAGCAATGGGCGTTACAGCGCCTCGGCCGCACTGTCGCCCGCGCATCCCGCCAGCGACCCGAGTGTGACCGCGGTCGGCGCCACCAATCTCCAGTTGGATCCGAGCAGCGGCACGACGAGCAGTGAGACGGCTTGGTATCTCAATACCTATGGCGGCGGTTCAACCGCAGGCAGCGGCGGAGGCGTCAGTCTCTATTTCTCCCGGCCGGACTGGCAGACCGGCACCGGCGTGCCCCCCGGCACGATGCGGCTCGTGCCCGATGTTGCGGTGGTGGGCGATCCCGCCACCGGCGCCTACATCGTGAACGCCGGTTCCGACACCACCGTCTGGGGCGGCACGAGCATCAGCGCCCCCATCTGGTCCGGCTTTGGCGCCCTGCTCAATCAGGCGCGATCCAGCGCCGGCCTGCCGCCGCTCGGACTGCTCGGGCCAAAAATTTATCCACTGATCGGCACCACCAGCCTGCGGGACATGACCAGCGGACCGCCAGGCAATACCAGGGGCAACGGAGACTATTACGCGGGCATTGGGTACGACTTGGTCACCGGTGTAGGCACACCCAATGTCGCCGCGCTCGCTCAAGCCCTAGGGGCGCAGAGCTCCGCGCCGCAGATCACCGCCCAGCCGGTGAGCGTGACGACGATCCCCGGCCAGAACGCGACCTTCTCGGTAACGGCGAGCGGCAGTCCCCTCCCCACGTACCAATGGCAGCTGCAGACACCGGGTGGCACCACCTGGAGCAATCTGAGCAACAACACCACCTACGGCGGTACCGCCACCGCCACGCTGACGGTAAGCTCGGTCACAGACTCAATGAGCGGGAATCTGTTCCAATGCGTCGTCAGCAACGCGAACGGCACGGCCACGACGACACCACCGGCCGCCTTGATCGTGATGTATCCGCTGTATCTCAGCACGCTGGCCGGTCAGGCCGGCAGCAGCGGCAGCGCCGACGGCACCGGCAGCGCCGCCCGCTTCAAGGATCCCTCCGACGTGGCCGCGGACAGTTCGGGCAATCTCTATGTCGCAGACACCAACAATCACACGATCCGCAAGATTACGCCGGCCGGCGTCGTCACCACGCTCGCCGGGTTGGCCGGAACCAGCGGCAGCACCGACGGCACCGGCAGCGCCGCCCGCTTCAACCTGCCCGCCGGCCTGACCGTGGATGCATCCGGCAACGTTTATGTGGCCGATACCTACAATCACACCGTTCGGAAGGTCACCGCGACTGGCACGGTCAGCACGGTGGCCGGGCAAGCCGGCAACAGCGGCAGCGCCGACGGCACCGGTGGCAATGCGAGTTTCAACTATCCCTCCGGCGTGTGCGTGGACAGTGCCGGCAATCTTTATGTGGCCGACACCAACAATGTCACGATCCGCAAGGTCACGCCGGCCGGTGTGGTCAGCACCGTGGCGGGTCTGGCCGGAGCCAGCGGCATCAGCGATGGGGCCGGAAACGCCGCGCGCTTCT
>CAIJOU010000451.1 GCA_903822375.1 Candidatus Hydrogenedentota bacterium | reverse complement strand
CGGGCGTCCCTCGTTGGGCGCACGGTCGTAGGCGTGGACTTCAGCAATGACGTGCATGCAATCTCGATCCTGCTGCACCTGGATGACGGCGACACCTTTTTCGCGATGGACCCGTCGCTCGACGTGGACGCCCTGCGCGAGGAGTTCGCGGAGGTCATCGACCGTGAGCGCCTCGCGGATTACCCGCCGAGCGTTGTGCGAAAGGTGGTGGCCCGTGACCGCCGCCGGGCGTAGTGCCGCGCCAGTTCGCATCGCCCAGTAAAACCGCGGTGATGCGCACCGACCGCGACATTCGCTGAGGACGGGCCGACTGGTACCCCGGCCAGACCCGAGTCCACCCAAACGCGCCCATCACGGCACCGTGACGCGCCCGCATCCACGGGCGGCGGGCCACCAGTGCCCCGCGCGCTGAATGCGTCTCCGGCCACCACCGGAGGTGGGCAGAAAAGGGACACCTCAGCGCCGCGGTGCCGAAGGTCGAGTGGCCGCGCGATCCTCGACACGTCCGCACAACTCCCCAGCGACGGGACACGCGCAACCCCGGAGAGGCGGATGCCGAACTGCGGCACGCCTGCGACGCAGCGCCCGGCCGCACCGGAGCCGCGACGGCATCCGCCTCTCCGCCCGCGCCCCAAACGGCCGTTTCCGCGCACGCGGGACCGGACACGGACCGGACCGCCCGCAACGGCGCGGGTGCCCGTTTGAACATTTCATTGCGGCGGTTGGGCGATGAGAGATTTCGGCACCGCTGAGTCACAAGTCTTGTTGGACTGTGACCGGTCCCGGCGCCGCCTCCAGGCACGCCTCGCACCCCGCCGCGCGCAACCCCAACCCCACAGGAGGAGACCCCATGGCCACCGACAACACCGTCAAGACCCGGTTCCGGTTCACCGACCGGACCATTGAGGCCCTGCCCCCGAATCCCGCCGACAGTCTCAGCACAGACGCGGAGTACTCGGACTTGGAGGTGCCGGGGCTCAAAATCCTGGTCGGCAAGGGAGGGCGGAAGGCCTTTCACCTCAGATACCGCCTGCTCGGCCGCAAGCGGAGCATCCGTATCGGCCCCTTTCCGAGCGTGACCGTCAAGGACGCGCGGCTGCGGGCCCACGAGCTCAAGGCGCTCGTCGCCCGCGACGTGGACCCGCTGACCGAGCGCGAGACGAAGGCCGCCATCCCGACTTTCGAAGAGTTCGCCCTGCAGCACTACCTGCCCTTCGCCAAGGCGCGCAAGCGGTCCTGGCTCGACGATTCGAGAATGAATCAGACCGTGTTTATCCCGGCGCTGGGACGGCGGCGAATCACGGAGGTCACCGTCCGGGACATCGTCACGATTCTCGAAGGCGTGCGGAAGAGCCGGAGCGCCGCGACCTCCAACAGGTACTTCGCCGTGCTCATGCGCATGCTCAATCTGGCCGTGCAGTGGGCCTACCTGGAGCGCAACCCGATGGTCGGCCTGAAGAAGTACCCCGAGAACAACGCGAGAGAGCGGTATCTCGGCACCGGCGAGATCGCCGGGCTGCTCAAGGAGCTGGAGACATGGCCCAACCGCTCCATCGCCGGGCTGCTGCGCTTCCTGCTCTTCACCGGTGTGCGCAGCGGCGAGGCGATGGGCCTGTCTTGGGACCGCGTCAATCTCGACAACGCCACCATATTCCTCAACAAGACGAAGTCTGGCAAGACCCGCACGGTCCTGCTGAACAGCCTCGCGGTGGAGGTGCTGCGCGACATGGCGGCGCTGCGCAGGGATGGCCACCCGTTCGTCTTCCCCGGCCACTCGCGCAACACGCCGCTCAAGGCGCCGAGAAATGCCTTCAAGAGCCTCTGTCGGAAGCTCAAGCT
>CAIJOU010000450.1 GCA_903822375.1 Candidatus Hydrogenedentota bacterium | reverse complement strand
GGACTTTGCCGGGTTTCTCCGGGGCGTCTCCGGTCCATCCACCCTGGCCTCCCGTCGGCTCGTTTTGCCTTATCCTGCATTGCTTTTCCGCTCACAGGGAGAACCGCACCCATTCGGCATCGCAAAAGTCCGATTGACTCCGACATTCGACATCCCAAAAGTCCGATTGACTCCGACAGGTGCTTCGCCGTGCGGCGACCATCGGCGTGGCAAGAAGAAGCCGGAACCCATGCGGGGGTTCCGGCATTCCATTTCGACCGTTGGCGGTCAGGCTGGGTCGGCGATGTCTACCTCGGGGAAGTGCTCCTGCAGGATGCGCAGGCACCGCTCGACGGCGGTGTCGTAGGGCAGGTGCGCCGTCTTGCAGAACTCGAATACTGGCGCGCCGTGCCGGTCCCTAGTCGAGACGCGTTCAATTAGGAACGTTTCGCAGCCGGGATTGCCGTCGAAGCGGACCTCTTCCCCGGTGAAGGCGGCGTCGGCCAAGGTATCTGCCAGTTCGGCGCATACCTCTTGGCAGGCGTCGGCAAATGTGCGGAACCGTTCCGCCTCCAGTTTCCTCGGTCTGTACCAGTACCTCGTGAATCCCATCGTTGTGATTCTCCATGTTTCGTGGGCGGCCATGCGCGCCCGTCGTGTGTTGCATCCTTCCTCCAGACTCCTTCAGATGGTCAATATGCACTCGATGCCCTCGTTGTTGCGGGGAAAGACTCATTGGTGCGCCGAGCTACTGCGATGTACAGGCATAACGGGCCTCAGTGCGGGCAAAGAAAGGCCGCCCCTCCAAGAACTGGAGGGGCGGCAGATTGAGTGTTTCCCTGTATGGTTTACCGACGAGCTAAGGTCGGCGCTTGGTGTTTGCCAGCAGGGCCATCAGGCTCAGACCGCCCAGAAAGACGCCACTGAAAACCTCTTTCATCTGGTCGAACGTGAGGGCACCCTTGCCTCCGGAGCACCCCGAGCAACCGCCACCGCCACCACTCTCGCCCTCACCTTCGGCAGTCGGTTCACCCTCGCCTTCAGCGGGGGGCTCGCCCTCGACGCACGGACCGGTGGATACTGTCAGCGCCACGGCACTGCCATAGGTCGCCTGCTGGCCCGCTGCCGGAGTCTGATTGAAGACCAGACCCGACACAACGGTATTGCTGCACTGTTGAGTCACGGCACCGGCACTCAGATTGGCTGCTGTGAGTGCGGTGCTCGCCGCCGTCTGCGTTTGGCCCACCACGTTAGGCACTGTCACGTTACACGGGCCTGTTGATACCACCAACGCAACGGCACTTCCGGAGGTCGCCTGCTGGCCCGCTGCAGGAGTCTGGCTGAAGACCAGACCCGCCACAACGATGTTGCTGCACTGTTGAGCCACGGCACCGGCACTCAAGTTGGCGGCCGTGAGCGTGGTCCCTGCTGCCGCCTGCGTCTGGCCCGCCACGTTGGGCACGGTAACGTTGCACGGGCCTGTCGATACCACCAACGTAACGGCACTACTGAAGGTCGCCTGCTGATTCGCTGCAGGAGTCTGGCTGATGACCAGACCCGCCGTAATACTGTTACTGCACTGTTGTGTTATCGTGCCGGTCATCAGATTCGCACCGTTGAGCGTGGAACCCGCCGCTGTCTGCGTCTGGCCCACCACGTTGGGAACTGTCACACTACATGGACCCGATGATATAACCAAAGCCACGGCGCTGCCGTACGCTGCCAGTTGCCCCGCCGCCGGAACTTGGCTGATGACCTGTCCCACTGCGGTGTTACTGCACTGCTGTGTTACCACGCCGGTGGTCAGATTGGCGCCACCGAGTGTGGCACCTGCCGCCGCCTGTGTCTGGCCCCACACATTGGGCACTGTCACGTTGCACGGGCCTGTCGATACCACCAACGCAACGGCACCTCCTGTGGCCACTTGCTGGCCCGCCGTCGGGGTTTGGCGGACGACCAGGCCCGCCGTCACGCTGTTGCTACATTCCTGGGTTATCGAACCAGCGGTCAAGCCGCCGGTCACCAGGGTTGCGACGGCGGAGCTTTGTGTTTGGCCGGTCACAGACGGGACCGACAACAGAACGGGTTCACCCTCGCCTTCACCGCCAATGGGTACATAGACAACCGAGAATGTCGCCGTGCCCCCTGCGGACAGATTCTCTGAAACCGGGCTTGCCGGAGTGGTGTAGCCGCCCAGGGCGCCCCACGTCAAACCGATGTTCCCCGTTGGAATGCCGGGAATTGTTGCCGTACCCGCGCCGACATGCAGCGCCCCATCCCCATCCAAGAAGGACCACGGGGCGTTGCCGGGCATCACACTGACGATCAGTGTGCCTGTTTCACGCGTGTATGCACCTGACAGAGACATGGGTTGAGCGGCGACATCAACAGGCGGTGCGTCAAGGCTTATCCAGTCTTGCACGGGCTTGAAGGTCACCGTGTGTGTGCCGGGCAGCACATACGCGGCCTGGCCGCTGTCATGCCATTCATTCCCGTCCAAAGCCCATTGCGCCCCTGCCAGCAGGACCTCGGGCGGTGTGATGCTTACGGTTACCGTTGTTCCGTAGCTCACCGTCAGTGTGTCGCTGGTCTCGTTGTTGGACGTGTCACGTACGGTCACGGTAATCGTGTTGACGCCCGGATATACCGGCACGCCCGGAATCTCCCATGCATTCGCCACGGCAACACTCCCGCTGCCGCCAAGGTCATTTGACCAGGAGATCTCCGCCAGACCACCCTCGTCCGCGGCCGTTCCTGCAAGGTTCAGGGTGCCTGATGTGGCGGTGTATGAGGGTTCCGGTGTGGGCGCGGTGACCTCGACAAAGGGTGACGTGACATCCGAAGTCGCTGAAGGCTTGACCGTGACATAGCTCGCCTTTCGGGATTTCTCAGTGCCCGCAGGCCCGGTGACTTCCAGTGACACCGTGTAGGTTCCCGGGATTGAATAGGTATGTTCAACGGACGCGTCAGCGCCGTCCATCGTTCCGTCGTCCTCGAAATCCCATGCGCGCGCGGACACTTCGCCGGTGCTCCGGTCCGTGAAGACAACTTTGAGCGGCGCGGTCCCCGTGGTCTGGCTGCCCTCAAAGTCGGCAAAAAGGTGCGGGCGATTGTCCACCGTCAATGGATAAGGACTTTCGGAGCTGTCGGACTGGACGGAGACCACCGCGAAGTGCCACAGTTCACCGGCTCCGTCCGCATCCCATGCCTTGTCCGTGTCGAACTGGACCCCTGCGCTTTCGCCAAGGTAGGAAAACTGTGTTTCATCATCCCTGAAACCATACACATGATAACCGGTCACATTCGGGTCTGCACTTGCGGCCCACGTCAGCCGCGTTATGCCGCCGGATTCCTGGGATGCCATTTGACTTGCCGGCAGAGGTGCTGGAAGCATGGAAAGGACCTTGGCGCCTGCATGATCAACCTGGAACGACAAAGAGACAACCGACTCGTGGCCTATCCACGACAGGGAGAATTCCTCCTGCGCGTCCGCGGCCATGCGCCCAAGGGTCATCACAAGGGGCGTGCCTTCGCTGCTCTTGAATGACACCGTGTAGGTCCCGTCGGTCGGGTCGCCCATGGAAACAGCACTCACATAGGAATTAACCGTGACCTCCGCATTCGGGATGTCGTTCACGAAATCCCCGGTGTCGAGCCTGTTGCCACTGCCCTGACCCGTCGGGTTTTCGACCCACAGCACCGCCCCTCCAGAAAGGGAGACGCCGATGTATTCGCTGATGTTCGTCCCATTTGCCGCAGACGCCGTAAGGGGCTTCTTCTTCGTCGTGAAGGTTCTGTCGCTGTCGAGGAATGACTTGACATCATCCCGAAGCGTTTGATTGGCAATCATGAAACCGTGCGGATCGTAGTTGTTCGTGGATGTTGCCATGTAGGGC
>CAIJOU010000449.1 GCA_903822375.1 Candidatus Hydrogenedentota bacterium | reverse complement strand
CTCACCGCGCGTGCTCACGGCGACCAACGGCGTGCTCTTCCTGACCGCGGGCCGGCCGCTGGCCGGGGGCAAGGCTGCGCCGAAGAGCCTGCTGGCGCTGGCCAGTTGGCAGCCGTATCCGCTGCCGGGTGGGGCCGTCGTGCCGGTCGGCGCGCGCTGCGAACGGGTGTGGCTGTTGCTCCAGAGCTATGTCCATCCGATGAAGAACTATCTGCCCAACGGCGAGGTGGTGCTGCGTTACGCGGACGGACAGAGTTCGCTGACCTCGCTGATCCCGCCGTTCAACCTCGACTGCTACTTCCAGCACTTCAGCCTCGCCGGAGTGCCGGTGCCCTTGGGCCAGCTCGCGGCGTTTCCGGCAGGCTGGACACCGATCCACACGGGCATGGCCAAGGCTCACGCCGATGCGCTGGCCATTGACTGCGATCCGACGCGCGTGCTGGAGTCCGTTGAGCTGCGTGCGACGTGCAGCGAGGCCGTCCTCGGGCTTGCCGGCCTGACGGCGCTGGAGGCGAAGTGACGTTACCGCAAAGAGGAAACAATACGTGAATATCAAACCATGAAACACATCAACACACTTCTCGCCGCCCTGCTGCTCGCGCCGCTGTCCGGGCTGTACGCCGCCGAAGATGCGCATGTGTTGTGGACGCCATCCGCTGCTTTGCCGAAGACTGTGGGGATGCCGGTGCTGGAAGGCGTGCGTTTCTCCGTCATCAAGCCCTACGAGATTCAGAAGGACGGCTACCGCTTTCTGCACGGCGTTGCGCTCGTTTGGCACAAGGGTCGGCTTTTCGCGTCGTTCGCTCACAATAGAGGTGTGGAGAACACGGACACCGAGGAGGCGCGCTATTGTGTGAGCGATGACGATGGCAAGACGTGGAGTCCTGTGTCCACCATCGCTAAAGGAGCCGAGCCGGGCACCTCGGTCAGTCACGGCGTGTTTCTCTCGCGCCAGAATCAGTTGTGGGCCTTTCACGGGGCCTTCACAGGTTTCTTGGGTGAGTTGCACACGCTTGCATACGTGTGGGACGAAGCCAAGGGCACGTGGGAACCCCAAGGCACGGTGATTGGTGGCCGTTTCTGGCCCTGCCAGGCACCGGTGAAGATGGACGACGGCAACTGGATCATGTCCGGATTCCGGGTGGGCGTCACTGGCGAGGAGAACAAGCAGCCTGCAGCCGTCGCGATCAGTCACGGAGAAGACCTCATGAGATGGGATGTCGTCCCCATCCGCGCATGTCCGAGCAAGGACCTTTGGGGCGAGTCCGCCGTGTTCGTGAGCGGCAAACACGTGGTCAACATCTCGCGCTACGGTGCCGAAGCGAAGGCGCTCATGGCCGTGAGCGACGACTATGGGCGCACCTGGAGTCAGTCGTTGCCATCAAACCTGCCCATGACCACGAGCAAGCCTTACGCAGGCACGTTGAGCACCGGCCAGCACTATCTCATCGGCACCACCACCGCCGACAGCGGCAAACGACGTTCGCCCTTGACCATCGCCGTCACTCGGCCCGGCGAGAACGTGTTCAGCAAGGTGTTCGTCATCCGCCACGCGGAGTTTCCCGGCGGCCCCGGCGAGTCGCACCGCGATGCGGCGCTTGCGTATCCGTATGCCATCGAACACAACGGGCATCTCTACGTCGGCTACTCCAACAGCGGCGGCAATGTGGGCCGCGTTGGCACTGGCCGTGAACTCG
>CAIJOU010000448.1 GCA_903822375.1 Candidatus Hydrogenedentota bacterium | reverse complement strand
GCTCTTCGGTTTCCTGCTGCAGAAGGGGCGCGTGCTGCGTTTCGACAAACAAGTCGGCGCCATGCTGCTGAAGGACATGACGATCTTCAAATTCATGCTTTCCGCGATCTTTGTCGGCATGGTGGGGATTCTGTTGCTCTCTGATGCGGGGGTAATCACCCTGAATCACAAGGCGATGAACCTGGGCGGCCTGCTTGTTGGCGGGCTGCTGTTCGGCATCGGATGGGCCATAATGGGGTATTGTCCGGGCACGGCGATTGGCGCGCTGGGCGAAGGCCGCTGGCACGCAGTGTTCGCCATCGTGGGCATGATTCTCGGGGCGGCCCTCTATGCGGAACTTTATCCCCATCTCAATTCGACCGTTCTGGCATGGAAAGACTTCGGAAAAATAGCCCTGCCTGAGACGTTGGGAGTGTCGCACTGGGTCGTGGTCCCCATTTTTGGGGCGGGAACAGCATTGCTGTTCGTTTGGTTTGAGAAGCAGGGGCTGTAGCCCCCCAACGCCGGGTGCCCGTGTTTGGGGTGCCTTGCTTGAACCGCCGTTTCCCCGATCGACAAGCATGAGACAGACTTATGCGCATGAAGTGGCTGCAATGGGTGGGCCTTCTGCTGCTGTGCATTTACGCGGCGGCGATAGTCCATCAGATTCTGCCCCACGACTCCTGTCATGGGCACGGGGAATCCTGTTCCCTGTGCCTGCTGCTTGTGAACGTCGTGGTCCTCAGCGTCGGGGCGGCCCTCTTTCTGGAGCGACGGGTGCTGTCCCCCGCTCTTTGCGCCTATGTTCCTCCCTGTCCACGGACCGTCCGGTCCCCGTTCTCCCTTCGCGGTCCTCCCCGCTTCTAGTGCGGAGTTAAGGACCCAATCACAGGAATTCCCGCATGCTGCGGGCGTTCCGTCTCCTGCTTTTTGCGAAGCGTTTATGAACGGAGGAACCGTGTCATGAGAAACCGTGGATTCACGTTGATTGAACTGTTGGTCGTCATAGCCATTATTGGGATTCTTGCGGCCATTCTTCTGCCCGCGCTTGCCCGGGCGCGGGAGGCGGCGCGGCGTTCGAGTTGCGCCAACAACCTGAAACAAATGGGCCTTGTCTTCAAGATGTACGCCAATGAAACTGCGGGACAGCAGTTTCCGCCCATGAAGTCGCTGGACTGCAACGGCAATGTTGCCCCCGGAGCAACCATTTTCGACGCGGCCACCGTCTATCCAGAATACCTGAGCGACTGGAACGTACTGGTGTGTCCGAGCGGCGCTTCCGGGGTCACCGCTTTATAACTCTGGGATGAAGGCAGGACTTCATCGGCCCTGTGGGGCGGGAACGGGGCGGTTCACCAGCCGTTCGCGCACGACGGGAAAGTGGAACCGTGCGAGGTTTACGAACACCCCTATGTCTATCTCGGGTGGACCATAGAAGACCGAATGAGCCACACGACCAGCATTGCCGGTCTGGAAAGCAATATCGCCACCCTTTTTGCCGGCCTGAATTCCACGCCGTTGCAAGCCTCCCAAGTGGTTCAAAATGACTGGAGCGTTCTTGCGGGAAGCGGCAATGCGGGCGGCGACTTCGTCTATCGCCTGCGAGAGGGCATCGAACGGTTCATGATTACGGACATAAACAACCCCGCAGTCTCGGCGCAGGCGCAATCGGAACTGGCTGTGATGTGGGACGAGATCTCGGGTGATGAGACGTCGCACTTCAATCACGTTCCAGGGGGCAGCAATGTCCTGTTCATGGACGGTCACGTGGAGTATCTGAAATACCAGGGACCGGATGGGAACAGGTTCCCCGTGAATCAGGGGGGACTTTCATTCCATGAGTTGAGCCATTTTCTATACCAATAGTCTGCGCGCGAATCCCCGCCGCCCAATGGGCGCGGGAGAGGTAAGCATGTGAAAACAAGAAGTAAAGAACGGGAAGTCTGGGGACGGCGTTGCCTAGCAGTCTGTGGTAAAAGCCAGCCGAGCCGACAGTATGGTTATAGCTATTAATCTGTTCTTATGATACAATGGGCGCGTGGTCAACGTGGGAGACGGCACGCATGGCAATGGGACG
>CAIJOU010000447.1 GCA_903822375.1 Candidatus Hydrogenedentota bacterium | reverse complement strand
GAGGTGGAGGCGTAGTGGCCATCCCAACTTTCTTTGTCGTTCCATTTCTCCGGATTGGCAAAGGTGTAGCCGCCGCGCAGCAGGTTGGGCGTGCGCAGGTCATAGGCGACAATCATCTCTGGCGCCATGCGGCCTTCGGGATCGCAGATCTGAAAGTGCTGCGTTTCGGCATGCAGCAGGCGGCCATTGCCCACGATGACCCGGCCGTCGCGGTCGTCACGGTTCGACAGCGTGTCGTTCATCACGTAGACCATGGAAGGCGCCTTGGGACAGGGCCATTTCCCCGAGAACCAGTCGGTGAACTCCTTCACGGTGCAGAGGTTCCATCCATGATCGAGGAAGAGTGCGACCAGGTCCAGGGCGCATTCCAGCGCCTCGTCGTTGTCGAGCATGGGGCTCCAGGGGCCGTTCGGTGTGAAGATGTTTCCCTCGGAGGCGGTGTTGATGTAGAGGAACGGGGTGCGGCCGAGGCGCAGGTTCGCCTCGTACTGCTCCAGTTCCACGCGCCACCAGCCGCCTTTCTCGCCCCGCCGCACGAGCTGGCCCACGTTCCATTGCTTCTTCTTCAGCGGTTCGCCGAAATGCCAGCACTGGGGGATGGGAAAGCGGTCATAGTTATGGAAAAGTGTGCGCGTGGCCCAGTGCAGTTCCAGCAGGGCATGGTCCCGGTCCAGTTCGCGGTTCGTGCGCGCGGTGAGCAGCGGCTGGTCTGGATTCCACTGCACCCAGTAGGGAAACATGGGCGCGCCCTCCCAGTTGTGGGGGATGTCCCAGAACTCGGCCAGCGAGTCGCCCTCAACGCAGGCGTTGGCGCAGGCGGTAAAGCCGCTGGTGGTTTCCAGTGCCTGCTGTCCCACGTCGGCGTCGCCGAACAACTGCGCGCCGTGTGTCGTTATGCCCGACTCGGGCATGTCCAGCCACTGCGCAATGGCCGCACGTTTTTCCAGCCGCTCAACGCCGATTTCATGTCCCGCCGCGCGCAGATCTTTGAAGAAACCCTGTTCGCCGGCCTGAATCTCCGGTTCCACCCCGTTCATGATGATCGTCAGGTGTATGCGACCCAGCAGCCCGCGCTGTTTGGCCGTGTCCACAAAGCGGTGCAGTCCAACGATGCTGTCCGCGCCCTGGTTGTGCAGGATGATGTTGCAGAACTTTCGTGCATCGCCGATGGTTTCGCAGTGGACGCTGTTTGCCCAGAAGACGCCGGCCACAAGGAGAGCCGCAACGCAGTTGCCCGGGTGCCCTGTAAGGTTCATGCTCATGGTGTCCAGCCTTTCACAGTTGCTCTGGCGGGCGATGGGCTGCCCCGCCATGCCCTGCCTGAAGAGAGCGTAGCGGGAATCTGGCACAGGGTCAAGAAGCCGGGCCGACCCGGGCATAGCCACCATTTCCAATCCCCGGGTTTGGCTGAATACACCGGGCCGCAGCTTGGAAATGCTGGCAGCCCGCACACCGTTCCGGACCAGTGCCGCACGCCGCTTGGGGTCGCAGATTAAGTTCCGAAAAGCGTTCAACCAAGTCTTTTGTGGCACCCTCAGACCACGCCGCAACGGAGTGAAGGCGCGGTTTGGGGGTGCTCTTCCGGAATGCGCTTGTCCAGCAGGGAGCACCCCCAAGCCCGCACTGCGTTCGGGCCTGAGAGTGCCACGAGGGCAGGCAAAGTCCAATCTCCTTTCTTTAACAAATCGCCGCCAACTGCGGCTTGGGGTTCGCAATGATCGGCTTTCGATTGTTACCCTATCCATGAATTGCCAATGCAGAGGTGAACGCCATGGACATGTCCCGTCGTCATTTTATGCAGGCCGCTGCGGCCGCCGCCGGTGCGGCGATGCTGAACACGACCGCCCGGGCGGAAGGAAACGCTACGATGCCGAATCAGGAAGGCGCCGCGGGCGCCATTGTCATCTGCAACCACTGGACCCAGTTTGGCATCGGCGAGACCTTCCCGGAGGGGGAGATTCGCGGGCGTTGGTACAGGCGCAACTTTTCCACCGTGTTCGGCTTTGAACAGGGGCGTCGCTGGCTGGAAAAGGACGGCAGGAACCGGGTTTGCCACGAGTTCGACGCCTACTTCCTGGAGGCGCTGGCGGCGGAGGACCCGGAGTATATCGGTGTGCTGCGTGACCTGCTGGACCGAAAGCTGATGGAACTGCCCGGCGGCACTTTTGGCCAGGCGGAGTCGCAGGTGTTTGGTTCCGAATCGGCGCTGCGCCAGTTGACCTTCGGCCAGACCGCCTATCGGAAACACTTGGGCAGGGGAGTGGACACCTTCATCGTTGAGGAGCAGAACTTCTTTCCCCAACTGCCCCAACTGCTCAAACTGGCCGGGTTCAAGTATGCCAGTGTGCAGTTTCAGAACTCAGGCACGCCCGACCCGATTCCGCAGGACCTCATCCTGTGGGAGGCCATGGACGGCACAACCATTCCGACCATCCCGAACCATCCGGGCATGGTGTCCTGCGCGGTGCAATGGAAACCGTATGACGAGGTCATGGCCAAGTTAAAGGGACACAAGGCGCCCCTGATCTACCAGTGGATGGAGCTGTGGCCGCCGGGACTGGACTGGGGCGCGTCCATTGCACCCTATGCCGAGGCCATTCACGGGGCGGAGGGCAAAGGCTTCCGGCAGATGCTGCTGACCGAATACATAGAATGGGCGCTGGGGCGGTGCGATGCGCCGAAGCTGCGCATGCCGCTGGACCATTCAAACTATAACAACAACTTTTTCCAGGGCGGCTGGGGCTACGAGAACGAACGGACGGCCCGCGGCTCCAACCAGTGCGAGAGCCTGCTGCTGGCGGCGGAGACGCTGTGCGCGGGCGGCGATGTGAAGCCGATGGCGGCGCGGCTGCTGGGGGACTGGCTGCGCGACTTGTGGGCGCGCCTGCTGCGGTCCCAGAACCACGATCCCTACCTGGCCGGGTCGGTACCCGCCTATGTCGACGGCCTGCGGTCGTACCAGAGTGAAATCGCGATCCAACAGTTGATGAAGATTCACCGCGCCTTCCGTGAGGAGGGGGGGATGGATGTCCCGCTGAACGCCGAGCACGAAGCCTTCGGGCTGTTCAATCCCTGTCCCTGGCCGGTGGCCGTTCCGGTGCTCTTTGAACTGGACAACACGCGCTGGCCGGCGCAGGCATTCACGTTCACGGACAACAAGTCCGACACGCTGCTGCCGCCGGTGTTTCGCTCCGATGACGGCAATGTGCTCGTCGGCCCGGTCCTCGTGAAAATGGCCCCCTACGAAACGCGCACCATGAGCCTTAAACGGGCCGACAAAGAGGCTTCGAAGCTCCAGGCACCCCTGAAGTTCTTGATACCCAAACAGGAAGGGCATCGCTGGGAGATGGCGCAGGAATTGTTTGCCGGGCTGG
>CAIJOU010000446.1 GCA_903822375.1 Candidatus Hydrogenedentota bacterium | reverse complement strand
TGTCGCTGCCGACGCTGCGGCGCTATTTCGCGCTGCTGCACGGCACATTCCTGATTCGCACGGTGCAACCGTGGTTCACCAATCGCGCAAAACGGCTCGTGAAGACCGAGAAGCTGTACATGGGCGACACGGGCCTGCTGGCGTACCTGGCCGATTACCGGCCGGATCGGTTCCAGAGGCTCCCGCATCTGCGCGGCGCGCTGCTGGAGAACTTCGTGTTCCTGGAACTGATGAAACAACGAAGCTGGAGCGATACGCGGCCGAACGTGTTCCACTTCCGCAGCCACAACGGGCAGGAGGTGGACTTTGTTCTGGAGGCGCCGGCCGGACGCCGCATCGTCGGCTTGGAAGTGAAGGCCACGGCCAGCGTCTCCCCGGCGGACACCCACGGAATGGTGGCGCTGTCCGAACTGGCCGGGGACGATTTCGTCCGCGGCGTGATCCTGTACGGCGGCGACAAGGTGGTGCCGATCCGGGAGAACATCCACGCGGTGCCGCTGTCGTGCCTGTGGAAACTGACCACCGACGCGTAGTGCAGCGCGGCGGCGGAAGGAGGCGATATGAAACTCGCGGGAGTGATCATGGCTCTTTCCGCCGCCCTTTGCACCGACGCACCGGCGGACGCTTCAGTGCTGAACCTGTTCGCGCTCAATGGCCGCCAGAACCTGATGGATGAGGAGCATTTCGGCATCGTCAGCGGCATCGCGACGGTGGGCGTGAACCACCGGCGGCTGGGTTCGGTCGGTGGGTTCTGGTCACCGCCTTATGTGGCGTCCAACCTCCTCATCGAGCCGCGCATCAACGACAAGCCCATCCCCGTGTCCGACTACTCGTGGTTGCCGTACTCCGTGTCTGAGCACGGCACGGCAGAAGGCTTGGAGTTTGCATGCACCATAACCCTCGTGGACAGAATCCGCGGCGGGCTCATATCGATCGCTGTCACCAACCCCACCGATAAGACCGTGTCCGTCCCGTTCACGGTTGCGGTGTCCGGGGGATTGGACCAGACCAGCGTGTGGGAATTTGGACGGCCCGAAAGCAAGGGGGATGCCCTGGCCCATGACGGCATCGCGTTGACGGTCCGTTTCGATGCGGAGTCGCCCGCGACACTGGACATGGCACCGGGCGCAACGCGCACCCTGTATGCCGTCTTCGCGGCGGGAACCGATTCGGAGGCGGCAGCCGCATGCGCCGAACTGTTGCGTGACCCGGCAGGCGCGGTCGCCGCCACGCGCAGCGTGTGGGAAAAACGCGCGGATGACCTGTTCGCGCGCCTGCCCCGGCTTGAGTCGGACAACGCCTCGTTGGTCGCCTGGTACAACCGGTCGCTGGTGCACTTGCTGATGAACCGCTGGGACCTGCCGGGGTTCGTGCTGACTCCCTACTACAGCACGGGCAGCGTGAAGGGCGGGTGTGTGTGCGACTACCTGTGGAACTTCGGCGAGGTGTGGGAGGTTTTGCCCCTCTATGACCCGGCGGCCATGCGCGCGCACATCGCGCAGTTCCTGCGCGGCGACATCACGCAGCACTTTGCGTTCAACCCGGTCACGGGCGAGGCCTTCGGCCCTTGGTATCCCGTGAACCAGGAAAAGATCATCGGGCTCATCTACTACTACGTGAAGGTCACCGGCGATGCGGCGTTTCTTGCCGAAAAGGTCGGCGACAAGACTGTGCTCGACTGGACCGTATCCAACGCACTGCACGGCGACGATGTGAACAAGCCCGTGGACCTGATCGACTACGGCCCGTCGAACAGCCACCTCGAACTGCGCCGGGGCCTGCCCTATAACCACGTGATGCCGGACCTGAACGGGCGGCGCGTCATGAACTACCTGCGCGCGGCCGAACTGTGCGACGTGGCGGGCAAGCCCATGCCGGTACTGCGCGAACGCGCCGCCGATCTCGCAAAGGTGATGAAGAAAGAACTGTGGGACGCCGACCTGCGCTGGTTCCGGTTCCGTAATGAGAAAGGAGACCCGGACACGCGCTACACGGTGCAATTGTTCAAGCTGTTTAACAGTCCCGTGCTCGAAGCGGAGGAAGAAGCAGGACTTCTGTCGCACCTAAACGAAAAGGAATTCTTGTCCGAGTACGGACTGCACAGCCTGGCCAAACAGGACCCCGCCTATGACCCCGCGGACATCGACAACGGCGGTCCCGGCATCTGCACGGGCTTCGTCCCGCAGATCATGGAACGGCTCTACAACTGCGGGCAGTCCGGGATGGCCGACAACATTCTGAAGCGCGTGCTCTGGTGGGGCGACCGCCTGCCCTATTGGGGCGATTCCATCGTGGCGGACAAACAGGACTATCGCCACGACACGCCGCTGCAATGCACGATAGACGGCATGTGCGGCGCGCAGATGGTTATCTTCGGCCTTTTCGGTGTGGCGCCGCAATTCGATGGCACTGTATCCGTGGCACCGCACCTTCCCCCATTCTCGCGGCGCATGGCATTGCGCGGACTGATGCTACGCGGCAAGACGATGGACATCGAGCTGGAGGGACAACGCTTCAAGATACAGGCTGAAAATGAAACACAGGAAGGCGATATTGGGCAGAGGATTACCGTGCGTTAACCCGCACACCTTGCCGTGGCGCAGCAAGCATCCTCAATGCTGGTGTCTTCCGGAAAGGACAACTCAATGTCCTCATTTCGCAACGGGGGATTCATTCTGAGCGTTTCCCGGTCAACTGCAATATCACATACCCGGTAGGGCACCGATGGAATAGTATATTTGAGCCAGCCTATTTCATGATCCTTTCTGCCCTCTGCGACCCATTGGTCGTACTGCATCGCGGGAATCTCCGAGGCCAGCCCGTTGGCGGAAACCTTTATGGACAGGGGAATCTGCGCGCCACTATCCTTGTCTTCCTGCACCTCGTCAAATGCGACGCTGTGGATCACCTGTCGGGCATCCTCCCAAGCACCAAGCCAGGAATTGGCGGCCCATTCCTCTTCCGTGAGCCACCCTATGCGGTTCACGTCCTCAATTCGCCTTACAAAGCCGTTCTCATCCACGTAAATGTCCAAACAAACCCGTTTACTGTTGTCTATCTCCTCCGGGACAGGGGCCTCATGCGTTAACACAACCCAATCGCCCCGGCACCACACCCTTGATTTTCCCGGCGTCAGAAGAAAATCTCCCAGTGGCATTCCCAACACGCCTTTATAAAACTCGCCCCACGCGGCGTTGCCGACCCGCTCCCACAACTGGCGCGGCGCGGGCGTGCACATGGCGAAGTTTCCCCACAGTGATTTGTCTCCATGTATCCCCCTTCTGCTTGTGATGCCCGATGCCCTGCCCGGAAAAGCCTCGCACTCAATCAACTGCCTCCACTTGCCCCCCGCAAAAGACACGGAGCACACAAGGCTCGTGGGATCATTGTGCCGCCTTTTGTCTGGCGCGACATAGCCGAACTTTGAGATAAACCGATCCCACTTGGAAAGACATGGGATGGTCGTGAGAATTCTAACGCCCTCATTGCGAATGAAGAAGTCGTCACCCCTTGACCGGTATCGCATGCGCGATACGGTTTGTGGCGCGCTTTTGCCTTCCGAATTGAACCTGGTCTCCGCCACGGTGTACGTCATGTCAAGAGAATCAAAACGAAGCCTCTTGAGAATAAGTTCAACAAGACCCTTTTCGTCCTGTGAACACGCATCGCCGGAAGTAAACACAAGCAGAACTCCTGACATTGCCGAATGCATAGGTTACACACACAACCACCCGTGAAATGACTTTATCCCTGCCTCCCCTTTTTTGTCAAGAGGTCCGCCGCCTTGGATAAGGCGCGATGAGGTTGGGCACGGCCCGGCTCTGGATTCTGGCGGACAAGAGATTGTGCCGCTTCGCTGTTAATGACGAAATAGAGCAAGCGCACTCCGTCATTGCGAGGAGGACGTAGTCCGACGTGGCAATCTCTTGAAACCACTGCCGTGGGTCCGGTCACTGCGGGCACGAGATTGCTTCGCTTCGCTCGCAATGATGCCGTGGCGTACGGTCCTCTTACCGTGCGGCGTCCACTTTCAGCGTGCCATCCCCAGCGAAAGTCACCGGCACTATCGCGGGCTTTTGCACAATCGGCGCGCTCTTGTCGGTGCCGAAGAAGGTGGACCACCGCTTCCCCTCTTTGTCCTTGAAGAAGGTCACATGACCGCCGTCGGGCACGGCGACATACCGCGGGCTGTAGGGACCGTAGATGCTTTCGGACGTGGCGACCATGCAGTCGTAGTGGCCGTTGATATTCTCCGCGCCGGCCCAGTAGTACCGGCCGTTGGCTTTGAAGAGATACATGCCCTCGTAGCCGACATGGTCAAAGGAACCGGCGCCAAAGATCTTCTCGCAGAGACCGGAGTGGTGCTTTGGGTCGGGGTCGGTCGTGGCGGTCTTCAGCCAATGGTAGGATTCCGCGAGCCCCGACATGTCCGGCTTCATGCGTGCTATCTTGCCGCTGTGCCAGACAAAGTATACGGTACCGTCGTCGTCCTCGAACAATGACGCGTCAATCTCATCGCCCAGCCGTTCGCCCGGCTGCACATCCACATAGGGTCCTTCGGGCTTGCCGGTGCTGCTTTTCAGCAACCCGCTGCCGGAGGTCTTGGGCGTGCCGTCCCAACCGGGCATGCTGTAGGTCAGCCAGAAGGTCCCTTTCAGATAGTGGATCTCCGGCGCCCACAGCGACATCTCCTTTTCGAGATAGGGCTTGTGCCAGGGACTGCCGCCGTAGCTCCACACCTTGCCCAGTGAGTCCCAGCGCTTGAGCTCCGTCGACTTCCAAAGCCGGATTTCGTTGTTGTAGCCGAAAAAGGGCTCAACGGTGCCGGTGAGGTAGTAGGTGCCATCGGGACCGAGGCAGACAGAGGTGTCGCGCAGGGGCGTGTCCACCAACCGTTGCAGCGGCAGTTCGGCAGAGTGCGTGGCGCATCCGGCGAAGACAGCCAACAACAACAGGGCAACGGCAGTCCGTTTCACGCGGTACTCTCCCCCGTTCCCTGCTACTCGCCGTGGGGATGCACGATGACCTTCATGCCGTCACGGGACTCCATGGCGGCGAAGGCGTCGTGTATGCGCGTGAGCGGGAAGGTGTGGGTGATGATGGGGTCGACACGGACGATGCCGCGCTCGATGAGTTCGACGGCGATGCGGTGCTGGCGCGGCGTGCTGCCGTGGGAACCGGTGACGAAGCTTTCCTTGTAGTGAATCGTGTTCGACAGGACGCTCATCGGGCGCGTGTCCTTGGGCAGGCCTCCAAAGAGGTTGACGTAGCCGCGGTGGGCCACCATCTCAATAGCATGCTCGTGGGTCTCGACGGAGCCGCAGGAGGTGACGACCACATCAGGCCCCTCGCCCCCAGTCTCCTCCTTGCAGCGGGCGACCACGTCCTCCTCACTGGAATCGATGTACACGTCGGCGCCGTATTTCTTGGCGATTTCCATGCGCTTCTTGCTGCGCTGCACGGCGATGACCTTGACGGCCCCCATGGCGCGGGCGAGGTCGATCATCATGCAGCCGATGGGACCCATGCCGATGAGCACGACGGTCTTGCCGAGGGACATGTTGACCAGTTCCAACCCGTTGATGCCGCAGGCGAGCGGCTCGGCGAGCGCGGCCTGGTCGAAGTTCAACTTGTCCGAGAAGGGCGTAAGCGGCCCGCCGTTGAGCAGGAGCGGGCTGAGTTCCATGTACTGCGTGAACGCGCCGGGGATCTGGTAGCCGACGGCGTAGTTGATCTCGCAGTTGTTGCCCTTGCCGTCGCGGCACCAGCGGCACAGACCGCAGGGCACGTCGGCCCCCACGGCAATGCGGTCGCCTTCCTTGAAGTGCTTGACGTTCGCGCCCACCTTTGCGATCACGCCGGCCGCCTCGTGGCCCATGACGGCCGGAAACTTCACCCGCGGGTTGCCGTGGTGCAGGATGCGCACATCGGAGCCGCATATCGCCACCGACTCGACGCGCAGGAGCGCGGAGTCAGGCCCGACTTCGGGCATCTCTGTCTCGCGCAAAACCAGCGTGTCCGCCGCCTCAAGTACCGCCTTCAGCATTGCAGAATCCTTTTCTGTAACTGTTCAGCCGATTGCCCCGTTCCTCTCTTGCTCCTGCTCTTAATCTTGCTCAAAGGAAAACAGGAACTATGACAGCTATCGAGCATCCTACTGCGAGAGGCTGCATCATCCGATTTGTTCTCATGATTGACTTAAGAGCAAGATTAAGAGCAAGAGCAGGAGGGAACCTTCGCGCCAGTCGGCTTAAAGGGTTACCCTTTCTTTACTTCGACTTCTCGAATTCAACCTCAAATGCGCCGGCAGTCATGGGGAACACCAGCCACTTTTCATCCATGGCGGACGGCTTGACGCGCGCATTGCCCACCTTAACGTTCTTGGCCTTCCAACCGGGAGTTACCGCCACGTAGCCGAGCGTCTTCGGACCCAGAGTATCGTTGACCTCGCCGCGCAGCACGCCCTTCTGCTCATCCCAGGCGAGGGTTTTCAGCTTGTCGAGGCCAAAGCCGAAGCCCTGCGACACACCCATGAAGGTCGGGCGCGTCAATTCGGGGCAAAGGCCGGTAACCGTCATCGCCGTCGCCGCTGGCGCGGCGCCATCCTTGGGCACCGTCACCGAGTCGCCGTTGGGGGACCATGCGAAGGTGGCTATCGCATCGCCGGGTTCGGCGTCCTTGATGTTCCATGCGGGCGCGCCCTTGAAGGCGACCACATTGGTGCCGACATAGCCGATGCCGGGCGCGTCCATGCGCATCTGCCAGAGCAGCGGGCTGTGATCGAGGATGTCCATCGGCCGCGCGCGAAGCGGGTCGCCGTGCAGCACGTTGCCAAGCGCGGTGCGGGCCGAGGCACCGGGTGCCCCGACGATCTCAACGGGACCCTGCCACAACCGCATGGCCGTGGCCAATTCGTCGTCGATGGCGTTGAGGCCCTTCGCCTCCAGCGTGACGGGGCCGATGCCCGTGCCAAACTCGGCCGTGCGCGCCACTGAAGCAGCCGCCTCCAGCCACGCATCCCGCTCCGCCTTGACCTTCGTCTCCGAAGCGGGGAAGACGCAGGCCTTTCCGCCCGCGGCGGCCACCGCCGCGGAGGCCACACCGACAGCGCGCCATTCCGCCTCGGCACGCGAAATGCCAAAGCCCGCCAGCACCTCGTCGGGGATGTGCGTGCGTTCCACAACGATGAAGCCGAAGCCCGTATCGATCAGTTTCTGCATGCGCTTCTGCAGGGCCGAGGCCGTGCCGGAATCGGCGGGATTGGCCCAGGTCTGGCCGTCCGCCGACTTGGCGGTCTGCCCGACGTTGCCCTGCACGGCAAGCGGGTCCACCGTGATGCCCGGGGTGCATCCCGCGTTGCGCAGTTCCTTGGCAGCCTTGGCAATGTCTTTCGGATAGCGCGGCGTGCCGCCTTCCATGGAGCCCGGCTTGCTTTCCCAGTTGCCCGGGATCAGCGCATGAAACACGCCGTAGGACTGGGCCGATTTCGCCTCATTCACCAGCGCGCCGAGATCTTCGGTGTCCGGCACCGTGACCCATGCGCGCGGGCTTGTCTCCGGCTTGGCCGGCCACTTCATGTTGCGCATCAGCCAGGAAAACTGCGTGTCCGACTGGAACGGCAGGGCGCCGAAGGACACCCAAACAGTGTCCGCCTCAAAGGTCTCGCCGGGCTTTATCACGTGGCCGGGCTTGTACTCGCTTGCAATGCGTCCCTGCCACACGCCGCCGGCGGACTGCAGGTCAATGCCCGTCTCGGCCAAGCCGGACGGCACAACGCCCATGGACAGTTCGTAACCCGTCTTGGGGTCCTGGAACGTCATTTCAACGGGAAGCTCGTTCTTGCTGAACAGCGGGTAACCGCCGCGCACCTGGAGATAACGTGAACGCACCTTCGTCTCCGGGCCGAGACCCATGACACCGCCCGCTCCCAGCGAGGCGGTAATGACACGGTTCACCGTGATTGGCGCGGCCGTATCGTTGCGCAGCAGAATCGTGAAGGTAACGAACGGCCAGTTTTCGAACGAGGACAACTGGTGGGAAACCGCGAGCCCGTCGAGAACGCCATAGTGCACGGTGTAGCGCGTGCCGTTGCCGACAATGTCGCTCGTGTACTTGTCGCGGTCCAGCGTGGTCTTCTGCCTGTAGATCTCGTCGCTCTTCAGGATGCGGCCGTCGGCCAGTTCGATGGCGAAACCGACGTCCTTCACCAGGACCTCCTGCTCCACCTTGGACTCGTCCGCCGGTTTCACGCGGATACGCCATTCACCGTCGTCCTTGCAGAAATCGAGCATCAAAGGGCCGTTGGCGAACGTGTAACGGTCCCGCAACTGCCAGGGCATGCGGTCCGAGGGGGCCTCTTCCGTCTTCTTGGCCTTGGACGATTTGGCCGGTTTTGCCGCGGGCTTCGCATCCGCCTTGGCAGGCTTCACGTCCGCCTTGACGGCCGGCTTTGCGCTGCCCTTGGCCTTCTCGGCTCCTTGCGCCGTTACCGGTGCAAGAACAAGGCCAAGCAGGGCTGTAAGCGCCAACAGGGTTCCAAAACTGAGGTGTGAAAAGACAAACCGCTTGAGCATGGTGATTGTTCTCCGAGATTTTCGACGCCAACGAAGGGTGCGATGAAGACATTTGCATATTCGCACCGCCCCGACAGGATGTGCAGCGTTGATTATACACAACTGCCGCGTGGGAAAGCGCGGAGTCGTTCCATGCCAATAAGCCTGCGGCGCGGACACAGACTGGTGCGTGAACCCGCTTGGAGGTGAAAAAGGTGTAAAACAATTGCTATGCTTTGCGAGATTGGCCTCCGTCCCCGAGGAATCGACTTATGTATTTGGCTCGACCGGCGCAATCCGGCAAAAAGCATGGAATTCTTTCGCGTTTCAGCAGAGCCAAACTCGGATGCATCCTGGGAATCCCCGTAGGGCTACTGGCGGGATTCGGCATCTTCACCTTCAACTACGCCGAGGGGCTGTCCTACCTGAGCGCCGACCCGAAGGCCTGCGTGAACTGCCACATCATGCGCTCCCAGTATGATGGCTGGCAGAAAGGGAGCCACCACGGTTCGGCCACCTGCGTGGACTGCCATTTGCCCCACGACCTCATCGGCAAGTACATGGCCAAGTCCAACAACGGCTACCATCATTCCAAGGGCTTCACGTTCCAGGACTTTCACGAACCCATCATGATCAAGCCCGGCAACAGCCGGATTCTTCAGCAAAACTGTCTGCGCTGCCACGAGGGAATGGTTCACGACCTCGTGGCCGGCGCCACCACGGACCGGCAGGCGGTCGAGTGCGTGCACTGCCACCGTTCCGTGGGCCACGGCGAAACCGCCGGACTGGGCGGACACCGCGAACCTTCAGAAGCCGAAAGGGAACACCCATGATTGAAATCAAACTCGACCTGCGCTCACTGGTCTTCTTTGGAAGCACGGTCGCGGCCGTGGCGGCGGGCACCTTCCTGGTGGTCGCGCTGATGCTGAACATATTCGAGCGCAAGAGCGAGGCGCGCACTCCCTATGTGCGGCTTGTGGACGTGACCGAAAACGACACGGACCCCGCCAAGTGGGGCGCCAACTGGCCCAGGGAGTACGACTCGTACAGGCTGACCGCGCAGACCACACGCACCAGGTTTGGCGGACACGGCGGCAGTGAGGCGCTGCCCCAGGAGAAGATTGACCGCGACCCGTGGCTGAAGCGGATGTTCGGCGGATACGCCTTCTCCATCGACTATCGCGACCGGCGCGGGCACGCCCACATGCTGGAGGATCAGGAGAACACCAAGCGGCTGACCAAGCCGCAAAGCGGCTCGTGCCTGCACTGCCACGCATCAATCATGCCGCTGTACCGCGAACTGGGCGGCGGCGATGCGGAGAAGGGATTTGAGGAAACGTACAAGCTCTCCTATCAGGACCTGAGCAGGAAACTGCATGATTCTGGGCACGCCCACCCGGTCTCCTGCGTGGACTGCCATGATCCCAAGACCATGCAGTTGCGGGTGACACGGCCCGGTTTCCTGAACGGCATTGCGCTGCTGGCGGCCTCGGACGCGCCGGTGCCGCATCTGCCCTCCGTGGAACGGTGGCGCGCCGGTTCGCGGGCGGCGGCCTACGACCCCAACGCGGAGGCGTCGCGCACGGAAATGCGCTCCTTCGTCTGCGGCCAGTGCCACGTTGAGTATTACTGCTCCAGCAAGATGCCGCTCACTTTCCCCTGGGGCAGGGGCCTGCGCGTGGATGACATTGAGCGCTTCTGGAACGGCACCACCTTTCCCGACGGAGAACGGTTCTACGACTTCAAGCAGGCTGAGACGGGGGCGGAAGTGCTCAAAGCGCAGCACCCGGAGTTTGAGATGTGGAGCCAGGGCATCCACGCCCGGAGCGGCGTGGCCTGCGCCGACTGCCACATGCCCTACATGCGCGACGGGGCCACGAAGGTGTCGGACCACTGGGTGCGCAGCCCGCTGCTGAACGTGAGCCGGGCCTGCCAGGTCTGCCACCATTTCCCCGAGGAGGAAATCTCCAAGCGGGTGGATGTCATCCAGGAACGCAACCACGAACTCATGGAACGCGCCGCCCAGGCGCTGATGGACATGATGGACGCCATCGTCAAGGCAAAGGGTGAGGGCGCCACGGACGCGCAACTGGCGAACGCACTGGACTTGCACCGCAAGGCGCAGTGGCGGCTCGACTTCGTTGCCGCAGAGAACTCGATGGGCTTCCATGCCCCGCAGGAGGCCGCACGGATTCTGGGCGAGTCCGCCGATTTCGCGCGACAGGGTCAGGTGGCCGCATTGACGGCAAAGGCGGTCGCGCAATAAGCATTGACGGAGGACAAGAAGGACCCAGAGGGCTCGAGACACAGGCAAAAGACTGCGTCAACCCCTCCCCTTGGGTCGCATAAGTCTTTTGTCCGATTGCCGCGTGACTCCGGAAAGGGATTCTCAGACCGGGAATCGCCCTATTCCGTCCGGGCGGGAACCTGCGCCACCAATTCCTTAATCTGGTCGCCGGGCACGACCACCACCAGCACGTTCTCCCCGGTGGCGTTGCTGTCGGATTTCACGGCGCGCATCACGCCGATGCCCACAAACTTGTTGTCCATGGTGAACACGGGAGAGCACACCACCTGGCGGGCGCGGTGCTCGCCAAGAATGTAGAATTTGCGCGGCTTTTCCACCAACCCCTCCACACGGTCCATGAAGGCCACGTGCGTGCGCTGGGCGACGGCGCCCAACTGGCCGATCACGACCACAGGATCGAGCAGCCCCGCGGAGGCGATATTGTCGAGGCTGACGCTGGCCAACGGCTGGGCCGGCTTGGCCGTCGGCCGCACAAAGGCAAGATCGAGGTCCTTGTCGCGAAGAACAACATCCGCCGGGGCTTCGCTGCCCTCGGCAAACACCATCTTGAGCGAGACCAGTTTGGTGGTCACGTCCTTGGCGTTGTCGCCCATGGACTGAATGATGGAGGTGGGATCGATGGCGGAAAGGGACAGCACGGCGAGCCCGTCGGCCGAAATGACGGTGGCGTTCGCCTCCTGCTTGTCCTCCTGCTCCTCCTGCCCGTAGGACACGCTGATTACCGCCTCAATGGTGATAACCGTACCCTTGACTGCGTCGAATACGGCCCGGCCCTGCTGGGCGGCCTCGTCCGCCGAGGCATAGCCCGGGGTGAACACCGCCGCCAAACCCGCCAACGCAAGCACCATAGCCGCAACACGCAACCGCATCATGAGACACCGACCCTTTCTGTGCATGGGGAAGACGCGGGACCGCCCCGCATTGCGCATACTATAGGACAGGTTGGGGGGCCGTGTCCAGCGGATAGTGAAATGTCCTCATGTGCACTATTTTTTATGCATGTCCTGTTTTCTCGATCTTAGAAAGCGCTCGGGGGCTGACCGGGCTAGACCGGGGCAACGGGGTGGCAATACGCAACGCCCCCCGCACCGAACGGCGCGGGGGGCGCTCCCAAAACATCGACCAATGCGGCGCGAAGGTGCGCCGACGGACCATTTATGCGAGCTTGGGCACTTCAAAGCCCTTGGCATAGTCGCGGGTGAGCATCTTGTTGGCGTCGTCGGCGCTGTAACCGGTGAACTTCTCCGCCTTGGGATCAAAGGTGAGCGAGCTGCCCATGCGGTAGGAAATACCGGCCAGATGGGCGTGTCCGGAGGACATATGGGCGTCCTTCATGCAGCCAAAGACCTTGGTCTTGTCGCCCGCCTTGACGGCTGCCAGGAAATTCTCCCAGTTGCCCTTGCTCTCAACCTTCGGATACTTGCTGTAGTCCACGGGAATGGGCTTGTTCTTGGTGTCAAAGAAGCCCTGGCCTTCCACGTAGTAGCCGGTGTTGCCGTAGAAGAGGTTGCCCACCTCCACGCCTTCGTGAAACTTTCCGTCAATCTCGACACCGCCCTCGCTGTTGGTGAAGCGGTTGCGAACCTCGAAGACCATCATGGTGCCGTCTTCGTAGATGTAGGTGGCGATGTTGGTGTTCGGCGTCTCGGCGGAGTCCTTGTAGGTGTACCGGCCGCCGACGCTGTCGACCCGGACCGGGAAGCCCCGGTTCATGCCCCACACGCAGATGTCGAGCTGATGGATGCCCTGGTTGCCGATTTCACCGTTGCCGTAGTGCCAGAACCAGTGCCAGTTGTACGGATGGTAAAGCGGGTTAAACTTGCGGCGCGACGCCGGGCCCTGCCAAAGCTCCCAGTCGAGGTCCTTCGGCGGATCGGCGTCCTTCTTGATGCCCAGATCGCCGCGGCCACCGTTCTTATAGCACAGGCCGCGCGCCATGTAGAGCGGGCCGATGATCTCGCCGCTCTGGAGCAGCGGGATGTCGCGCAGCCAGCGGTCACTGGAGCGGCTCTGGGTGCCGTGCTGCATGACAACGTTGTATTTTTCGGCGGCGGCGATAAGCTGCTGGCCCTCGTAAATGTCGTGGGAGCCCGGTTTTTCAACGTAGACATGCTTGCCCGCCTGGGCCGCCCACACGGCGCCGAGCGTGTGCCAGTGGTTCGGCGTGGCAATCGAAACGGCGTCGATTTCCTTGTCCGCCAGCGCCTCACGGATGTCCTTGAACAGTTTGGGCTTCTTGCCGCCGCTCTTCTTCTCCACCAGCTTCGCGCGGCTGTCGAGACTGCCCTCGTCCGGGTCGCACAGGGCCACGACCTCAGAATTGGCGCCCCCGGCGAAACCGTCGATGTGGGAACCGCCGCGCCCGCCGCAGCCCATCACACACACGTTAATCTTGTCATTGGCGCCCCAGACCTTGCCCCGGGTCACCGTGCCCGCGGCAAGGACGGCCGCCGACGCGCTCAAAAAATGCCGTCTCGTAAGTTCCATGCTGGCCAGTCTCCTTTGTTCGGTTAATTACAAGCCGTTCCTATTGACCGTCCGGAACGGTTGCAGGGTTTCATTCTTCACGAAAACAGGAGAAAATGCAAGGCTTTTCACGCCCAAACCGCGCGCGCCGGCCACCTTTGCGCAACACTTCCGCCCATGCTATCATCACGGTTCCACCCTGACTCATTCTTCTGTCAGGGGACAGGCGGAACCAGGGACGAGAATAGTGAAACTCAAACGAACTCCTCGCACACCACCGCCTGCGGCAGGTACGGTTCTTTCAGCTTCCATCCCGGTACTGGTTCTTCTCGGATTGACCCTGGCCATGTTTGGCGACGTGCTGTTCTTCTCGACCGCCCAGGTTTTGTCACGGTCGGGTGCCGATCTGATGGGCCAGTTCTTGCCTTGGCGGCAATTTGGCTTCGAAGAACTGCGGCATGGCGCTCTCCCGTTGTGGAATCCCCACATTTACGCGGGGGCCCCTTATTTTGGCGGCTTTCAATCCGCCCTCCTTTACCCTCCCAATGCCGTCTATCTGGTACTGCCGCTGGTCGCGGCCACCAACTGGGGCATCGCGCTGCACGTGTTTCTTGCCGGTCTGTTCATGTATCTGTGGACGCGGGGCCGGGGCTTGCACCCTTTGGCGGCCTTGTTGTCCGGGGCACTGTGCATGTTTGGCAGCACATACTTCCTGCACATCTTCGCAGGTCATCTGCCGAACCTGTGTACCATGGTTTGGATACCCCTGATTTTCCTCTGTATAGACAAGGTCTTCTGTGGCTGTTCCTGGGGGTGGACATTGGGGGGCATGAGCGCGGTCGCCATGAGTGTTCTGGCCGGACATCCCCAGTATTTCTTCTTCTGTTCTGTTTCGGTTGTCCTGTATGTCCTTCTCTTGACGACTTTGAAAGGCATGGAGACCGCCCCAGCCGGTCGGCTTGCAGGCGGGCCCGGCGTGGCCAACGCGGTAGCCGCCCCACTTGCCGTTTGCGCCATGTATGCCGGAGGGCTTGGATTGTCCGCCGTCCAGCTGCTGACCGGGCTCGACGCCGGCGGTGAAAGTGTTCGCACCAACCTGTCTTACGAAAGCGCCAAGATCTTCTCTTTCCCCTGGACCGGCTTGGTCACGTTACTGTGCCCGAAGATCTTCGGCGAAGACCTCGCCCCCCGCTACTGGGGCCACTGGTATTTCTGGGAAATGATCTTCTACATTGGGATTACGGGTCTCTTTTTTGCCGTCTACGGGGCCATAAAGGGCGAACCGCGCACGCGTCGTTTTTCAATCACCATGCTGGTCCTGCTTTTGTTGCTGGCGCTTGGGTGTCACACGCCATTGTATCCCGTTCTTTTCAGATGGATACCCGGGTTCAGCCTGTTTCGCGGCATGTCCAAATTCATTTTTCCTGCCTCACTGTTTCTGACGATGCTTGCCGCGATCGGATTTGACGTTTTCCTTCGCCGGAGCCGCGTGTCGCGCACGATGATGTTCATGTCGTCGGCGCTGACCGTTGGCTTGCTTGTATTCGGATTCCTGGCACGCACCGCAGCCTGGCCGCCCATTATGGGCTTGCTCGCACCTGATCCCACTGAATCTTACGCGCCTGTCGAGGCCTATACACAGATTGATTATGTTCGTGACGCCGGTCTCAACGCCTCAGCCAATCTGCTGGCCGCAGCGGCCGCGGCAGGAGTGTTGACCGCATTACTGGCCTGCTTGTGGTGGTCTCGAAAACACGTCATGCTGGTCTGTTGTCTTATCGTAGCCCTGGGCATTTCCGAGGTCTTTGTATTTGCCCGGACAACGCGACCCACTTTTGACGCCGCCAAGGCGCAAATGCCTGAAATCGAACGCTTCATAGCCCAACATCCCGGCGGGTCAAAAGTCGGAGGTTACCGCTTTCTTCCCCTTTTTCGCGATGCCCCCAACTTCTCCATGACCAGTGGCGGCGAAAGTCTATGGGGATACGATCCGCTGCTGCTGCGCCGCTACGGCGAGTTTATGTTCTTCACCCAGGGACTGGACCCCGACGATGCCGGCACTTCTCTCACGTTTCGGCAGATCAGTCCCCTCTTCACCATGCTTCGGTGCCGTTACCTATTCTATATTGACAGCAATTCCGGGCATCTCGGCGCGAGTGAGAACCCTGACTCCATGCCGCAATTCCAGCTGATCGGCAATTACTCCGTCCTCGGCAACCGCGATGCCATTTTCTCTGCCCTCCATGACTCCACATTTGACCCCCGACACGGGGTCATCCTGGAGTCAGAACCGGACCCTGTGCCCACCCACCCCGGCGAGACGGGGACCGTTACAGTACTCGACGCCTCAACGGATCGCTGCGACATCGAGGCGGACCTGCCTGCGCCCGCCATACTGCTCATGACAGACCCTTACAGCAAGGGCTGGCACGCGCGGGCGCTCCAGCCCGGCCCCCAAGCCAGCTACCAAGTCATGCCCGCCAACTACATTCTTCGCGCGATTCCCCTGGCACAGGGCCACCACCGCATACGCATTGAGTACAAGCCCACTGCGTTTACCATCGGACTCGCCATTTCGCTTGTCTGCGTCGCCGGTTACTTCTGCCTCTTGGGCTGGCGCCTTAAACTGTTCTTTACTCCGGCCCCGGCGCCTGATCTCAACTGCCCGGAACAAGTCGCGCGTTAGAGATACTTCCACGTTTTAGGCCCGGCTGCGGGACATGCGCCGTGGGGACGACTGAATGCCGATAGACAACCGGGGACATCAACGCACATCGTGAACGCGGTCAACAGGTGTCCAACCGGCTTTGACGGCATGGGTTCCGAACAGACCATATTCGGGCCCGACTTGATGGATTCGGCCTCAAACTGCAGACAGTCCACCCTTTTTCATTTGGAAATGACTGCCCATTGGCATATTCGTTATTTTGGTTTCACCGCATCCACCAATGCCATGAGCCGGCGGCCGTAGTCGGTGTAGGACTGGTAGAGCTGGTCGGTGTCGGTGGTCGACGCGCCGGTGTGGATGATCGCGGCAAGGTGGGGTTCGATGGAGAAACCGCCGTCATAGCCGGTGGCGAGCAGGTCCCCGACGATCTTGCGGACGCATCCGTTACCATCGCCGCAGAAGGTGTAGTGGTCCACGCCGTCAATCTTCGTGGCGTCCTTGATGTGGACGTAGACGATATCATTCCGGACTTTCTGGTAATACTCCCAGGCATCCTGACCGTAGGTGACGGGGTTGCCGGTGTCGAAAACCACCTTGAGCGCGGGACTGTTCACCTCGCCCAGCAACACGTTGGAATTGTCGGCCGACAGGCCGCCCCAGCCGCTGCAGTTCTCATGGGCCAGGATAATGCCGCCGTCCTCGGCCATGCGGGCCAGGGTCTTCATGCGGCGGATGGCCTCGTCGCGCCAGTCCTTGTCACTGAGCGGGTGGTCCTTGTCGTTCGGATAGCTCATCACGCGAATGAACTTGGTACCGAAACGGTGCATGCGCGGGATGGCGCCGCGCAGGTCATTGATGTCGATCTGGGCATCACAGGTGATGGGCCGCGCCCAATTGGCCACGGCACTGGAGAAACAGGACACGGTCATGCCTGCCTCGGTGACGGCGCCGTACACATGGTCAAACTGGTCGTCGGGCAGCAGGGTCAGATTGACGCCGTCGACGCAGCGCAGTTCGAGCCGGGTCCAGCCGAGTTCACGGTGGGCGCGAATCTGGGTTTCGATGGCCTGTCCGGCCTCGTCGGAAATGCCGCTGAAAAACATGAAGATTCTCCCTTGATAATGGTTTGCCTCTAGCGAACCAGACCTTTTTCCACCTTGCCACGCGTCTCGCGCCCGGCAATCACCTCCACCAGGTGCAGCGCGAAATCCATTGCCGTGCCCGGCCCGCGCGAGGTGATCAGTTTGCCGTCAGACTCCACCGCCGCGCCGGTGTATGCACTGCCGTCGCCTGCATCGTCAATGACCCCGGGATAGGCCGTGTATGCCCGGCCCTTGAGCAGCCCCGCCTTCGCCAGCACCAGGGGGGCGGCGCAGATGGCGCAAACATGCCTGTCCGCCGCGGACATGTTCTGCACAAGCTTCGCCACCCGGGGGTCGGCCGCCAGCGCGTTGGTGCCGCCCATGCCGCCGGGCAGCACGACCATGGCGAATTCACCCATTTCCAGCGCGTGGTCAAGCGTCGTGTCGGGCAGCAGTACAACACCGCGGCTCGCCTCGATGGGCCGGTCGTCCAGACCTGCGGCCACCACATCGATCCCGCCGCGCCGCAGCACGTCAATGACCGTGACCGCTTCAATCTCCTCGCAGCCCTGCGCAAGCAACACCAGCACTTTGGACATGGGATACTCCTTCCAATGGGTCCTTCATTCTAGCGAAGCGGCGACCATGCGGCAACTTGCGCAGCGCGCAGGCAATTCCACAGCGTCAACGCGACAGTATGTCACATCTGGAATACAACAGGCTGCCGGCTTCTTTTCTTTCCAGTCCGATGTGCAAAGATGAATAATCCAAAGAACGCGGCAGGATGCCGCGTCTACGGTTGGCGCAATGTGGCCATCGCGGCCAACCCCAAGGCACCGAGTGCCGTCATGAACAGGTCGCCCGTGCGGCGGGCGGGACTGAATCCGCTCTTGCCGCCCGGACATCCGGTACATCCGGAACCGTTGTCCACGCCCAGTTCATCGGAGGTCAACAGCCCGTCACCATTCGTGTCGAGCATGTCGAACACGCCCTGGGTCAACCCCGGAACGGCAGAGGCCGCTTCGGCAAAGGACAGTCTGCCATCGTTATTGGCATCGGCGGTAACGAAGGCCGCATCCAACTTTTCGCGGGCCTTGTCCGCGTCCACAGGTTCGCCTTCGCCCTCACCCGGTTCACCCTCAACCGAAGCAGGTCCAAGGCTCACCACCATGCTGACCGCCGAGCCTGGCGGCAGTTCAGTTCCCGCTGCGGGACTTTGCGCGATCACGCTGCCCGCCGGCACGGTGTCGCTGTGGGCCTGCGTGGTCATACCCAGCGCCAAGCCCGCGCCGGTGATGACCGACTCGGCCTGTGCATGCGCCTGACCCACGACATCGGGCATGACGGATGGCTGCACGCCGCGGCTGATGACCAGGGAGACCGCCGTATCCGGAAGTGCCGGCGTCCCCGCCGTGGGCGTTTGCGAGATTACCCTGCCAACCGGAACGGTGGCACTGTATTGCTGTGTGACCGCCCCTGAGACGAGCCCAAGATTCTCGATGGCGGTGGATGCCGTGCCTTGCGGTTGCCCCACCACATCCGGAACGGCGATGCCGCCCTTGCTGACCACCAAATCAATGACCGCGTCCGGAAGCACCGGCGTGCCCGACGCGACGGACTGGGAAATGACGCTGCCCGCGGGCATGGACAGACTGTATTGCCGGGTCACTGTGCCGACGGCGAGGCCCGCACGCCGGAACATCGTCAAGGCGGCGTTCTGCTCCTGGCCCACCCCGCCGGGTACGGCAATGCCGCCCCTGCTGACCACCAGGTCAATGGCTGCGCCCGGCAACACCGCCGTGCCCGCCGCAACGGACTGGGAGATCACACTGTCCGCCGACACCGTGAGACTGTACTGTTGCGTGACCGTCCCGACGACTAGCTTTGCCTCTGTGAGGTTGGCCGCCGCGGTATCCCGCGGCTTGCCCGTCACGTCGGGCACGGCGATTGCGCCCCGACTCACCACGAGGTCAACGGCCGTGCCGGGAAGCACCGGTGTACCCGCCACAACGGACTGGGAGATTACGCTGCCTGTCGGCACCGTTAGACTGTATGCTTGGGTCACCGTTCCAACGGTCAGGTCTGCGGCCACTATCGCATCCGCGGCGGTGGCTTGTGCCGTGCCAACGACATCCGGCACCGGCACCGGTTGCGGGCCTTTGGAGATGACCAAGTCCACCAAGGTCCATTGCGGAACTTGAACGCCCGCTGCGGGAGCCTGGCGAAGCACATGGTCATCCGGCACTGTCGGGTGATACTCCTCAGTCTCGCTGCGCACGTACAATTGCGCGGCGCCAAGCAGGTGCTTTGCGGCCTCGCGGGCCAGTCCGGACAGTTCCGGCATAGTCACCGGCATAATGGTTTCATAGGCGCCCATGTCACATCCCCCGCCCTGCGGCCGGGGCACGCCAAGCGCGTCTGTGGACGCTGCCCCCTCAATTGTGCCCGCATCTATGCAGGGCGAACCGGGCTGCAACCGAAAGTCAGCCGCGGCCGCGTCCACAAACAACGGGTCGGCTGCAATGTTGCCCGCACCCGCCACCAGGGCGGACAGGCAAGAGAAGGACACCGTGGTGGTCTGGTAGTAGGATTGGGCGGGGATTTCGTTTGGTGCGTTGTTCCACAAGATACAATTGGTGGCCGTGCCGCCGTACAACGCCGCGCCGCCGCCCTCAATCCATTGGCATCCCCCCTCATCGCCAGAACAATACCAACTGCCGTAGACGGCGTTTCCGGCGAAGGTGCAGTTGATGGCGCTGCCCGCACTCATACCTGCGCCGACATGTGCCGAGTTTTCGTAGAGAATGCAGTTGGTGACGGTGCCGCCGTACACCGCGCCGCCGCTGAGGGCCTTGTTCGCCGTGAAGGTGCAGTTGAGGGCTGCTCCCTCATACATACCCCCGCCGCAGTCGCTTTCCCTGCCCCATTGGTCTATTCCTATCGCCTCATTTCCCGCAAAGGAACAACGCACCGCCGTGCCGCCGTACATTCCGGCGCCATATTTGGCCATACCCCTTTGTAACGTGACCGTGTCCACCAGCGCCCCGCCATTGGCCGCGACACAACGGCGCGCGCTTTCCCCATCTATTACGGTAATGGTGGCGTCAGGACTGCGCTCATCCCGTGTGGTTTCGAAACCCGCAAAGCCCCCGTACAGCAACACCCCTGGCCGCAACCAAACGACCTGAGGCCCATCGGTTGCCGTATAGGTCCCCTGGGTTATCCAGAGTTCTGTCCCGAAACCTGCAATATCGGCCGCCGCCTGCAAGGTTGGGAATGCCGTTGCCCACGACAATCCGTCGGGAGTGGCGGCCGTCGAGGCCGGATTCACCCGAAGCACCTCCGGCGGGAACACCGCCTGTGCATCATCCCCTGTTTGGAATTCATATGCGCCCATGTCCACCCCCGCACCCTGCGGCCGCACACGCCCCAACAGGTCCGTGGCCGGCGCTCCCGCTCCTGATCCCGCATCCAGACAGGGCGAATCTGGGCGCAGCCGAAAATCGCCCGCCCAAGGATTTACAAATCCCGGGTCATGGGAAACGTTCCCGGTACCGGCGGTAATCGTCGACATACAGGAATATGACACAACAGGGGAATGGTACGAATCGCCGGCCACTTCATCCGGGCTGTTTCCCCAAATGATGCAGTTGACGGCCGTGCCGCCAAATATCCCGCCGCCCCTGCCGTTCCGGGAACCTGCACCGTTTCCGAAAAAGGTGCAATTGGTGGCTAACCCGCCGTAGATTCCGCCTCCGCCGTCAAGACCTGTCGCCATGTTCTTGAAGAAGGTGCAGTTTGTGGCTGTTCCGCCGTACACTCCCCCGCCCGCGGGCGCTGAATTGCCGGTGAAACTGCAATTGACCGCCGTGCCGCCAGACATTGCACCGCCGTAATTGGTGGTTGCCGTGTTCCCGCCAAATACACAATCGACCGCTTTGCCCTGATAGATTCCCCCGCCGCAGTTCGACGCCGTGTTTTCGGTGAATGTGCAGTGGGTGGCCGTTCCGTAAGCAATTCCTCCGCCAAACTGGGCCGCACCGTTCCTCAGGGTGAATCCGTCAATGAGATTTGACGCGTTTGCCGTGACACACCGCCGTGCACCCTGGCCGTCAATGACCGTGTACTGGGCTCCCACACCGCGCGAATCCCGCGCGGTTTCCACGCCCTTGAAACCCCCATATACGGCCGTGCATGGTTTCAGCAGAAGCACTTGGTCCCCGTCAACTGCGGTGTAGGTTCCCTGGGCCACCCATATTTCCGTGCCAAAACCCGCGCGGTCCGCCGCCGCCTGAAGTGTGGGAAAGGCCGTTTCCCATGTCAGTCCATCTGGTGCGGGCGCGGCCGAAGTCGCGTTCACCCGGAGCACGGCCGGCGGCACCACCGCTTGGCTGTCGTCCCCCGGATTATATTCATATGCCCCCATGTCCACGCCGATACCCCGTGGCCGTCCACGGTCCAACAGGTCCGTGCCGGGTGCCCCGGCACTGCTTCCCGCATCAATACAGGGTGAGTCCGCACGCAAACGGAAATCGGCCACACCCGGGTTCACGAATCTGGGATTGCCGGTAATGTTCCCCTCCCCCGAATTCTCCTCCGTCAGACAGGAAAACGAAACCGAGGTTCCGGTTGTTTCTACAGGTTTGTTTCCCCAGACAATACAGTTGCGCGCCGTACCACCGGACATTCCGCCGTCCTGAGTGCCCGTGTTGCCGGAGAACGTGCAGTTGGTGGCCGTGCCGCCCGACATCCCGCCGCCATACATGGCCGTATTGCCCGAGAACATGCAGTTGGTGGCTGCTCCGCCCCACATCCCGCCTCCATAGATATCGGCCGTGTTGCCAAAGAAAGTGCAGCCAATTGCTTTGCCGTGGTACAGCCCGCCGGCATCGCTCGCTGTGTTTCTGGAGAAAACACAGTGGGTGGCCGTGCCGTACTGCATTCCACCGCCATAGGTTGCCCTGCCGTTTTGCAGCGTGAACCCATCCACCACAACATCGTCAGCCGCTGTCACGCAACGGCGAAGGGCCTGTCCGTCGATCACGGTGGGTTCGGTGACCGGGCCGCGCGTGCTCCGGTCGGTCTCCACGCCCGCAAAGCCCCCATACATGGACGTGCCGGGGTTGAGCCGAACCACCTGGTCGCCGTCATACGCCGTGTAGGTCCCCCGGACCACCCAAATTTCCAGGCCGCATTCGGCGCTGTCAGCCGCTTCCTGCAGTGTGGAATAGGCCGTCTCCCAAGAGAGACCGTCCGGTGCGGCCGCGGTGGAGGCCGCATTTACGCGGATCGCTGCAGAGGGGGCCCCGACGCTTCCATCGTCGCCGGGGTAATACTCAAACGCCCCCATGTCCACACCCGCGCCCTGCGGCCGCGCCCGGCCCCACAGGTCGACGGAGGGGGCACCGGCCGACGTGCCCGTGTTCACGCAGGGTGAGTCGGCGCACAACCGAAAATCGCCCGCCAACGGGTTCACGAAATGCGGACACGCAACAATATTGTCCACCCCGGAGGTCAGGGTGTACAGGCAGGAATGACGGACATCGGTGCCGGTTGTCTCACTGGTAGAATTCTTCCAGAAAATGCAGTTGGTCGCATCACCCAAATTCATGCCGCCACCGATGGTTGCGGTGTTTCCGATAAAGGTGCAGTTGGTCGCGTCACCGTTGTATATACCGCCACCGTTGCCGGCCGCCGTGTTTCCGGTAAAAAAGCAGTTTACAGCCGTACCGGAATACATTCCGCCACCATTGCCGCTTGCCGTGTTTCCGCTGAAGATGCAGTTCACGGCCGCACCGGAAAGCATTCCGCCACCTCTGTCCGTCTTGCCATTCCGAAGGGTAAACCCGTTCAAAGTGCTGCCATCGATGGCAAGAACGCAGCGGCGCGCGTTCTGCCCGTCAATGACGGTGGTGTTTTCGGTCCAATTCCGGCCGCCCCGGGCGGTCTCATCGCCCGCAAAGCCGCCATAGAGGAATATGTCTTTATACAGCACGGCTACCATGCTATCCTTGCCGGTGTAGGTCCCCTTGGCCACCCACACCTCATCGCCTGTGGCGGCCGCGTCCACGGCGGGCTGGAGGGCACGGTAGGCGGTCGCCCATGTTTTTCCGTCCGGTGCCGTCGCAGCGCACGCCGCATTTACGCGCCACACAGCCGCCTGTGCCAAGGGTGCCGATAGGATTGCCATCAGCATGAGGAGAAAGACAACGCCCGTGGGTCGGGTGAACACGCTACTTCTGTGTGCCATGCTGATTGGGGACTCCCTCTGTCCTGACGGTTCCCTTGTGCCGCCCTTGCCCTCAAAGCTCCCAGTGGAAGCGACCGAAACTTGCGTCTTCAACTCCACCACCGATCTTCCACGCGCAGTATAGCGGAGCGTGACAAATTCAGCAACCACGCAAAAGCGAGGACCCAGTGCAATGCTTCGTCTCTCGCGACGTTTTTGGATTCCCGTCTGCGCGGGAATGACGGAGGAAGAGACGGGGTCTAAACGCTATTTCCAGTTTGTGCGGAAGGACCAGTCGCCCGGACCCACGTCGAAGACGGCATAGCCCTGCTCTTGGCGTACCGGTTTAGTTGCCTGGCCGCCCTTGGGGGCTTTGACCACCGTGGCTGATGCCCCGCCCCGCACAGGAACATGTATTTCGGCGCAGGTATTGGGCGGAATCGTGACCTTGAGGCGCAGTTTTTCGCCGCGGATATTCCATGCCGAGGCAACCGCCCCGCGCGCGCTCTGGTAATCCGCCTTGGCCCAGGTGAGGCCGCCGATGATGTGCGGTTTGATGATGATCTTGTCGAAGCCGACGGCGTCGGGCGCGGGCTGGATGCCGGCAAGTTCCCGGTAGAACCATTCGTCAACGGAGCCAAACATGGGGTGGTTGTGGGAGAAGGTGTTGTCGCTGAATTCCCAGTGTTCCCAGAGCGTGGTGGCGCCCCGGTCGATCATGTGTCCCCAACCGGGAAACTCGCGGCGGTCGGCGATCTTGTACGCCAGTTCGCCCTCGCCCAGATCGGTCAACGTGTGAATCATGAAGCGCGTGCCGAAGATGCCCGTCGTCAGCGCGTTGCCGTGGGCGGCGATGTCGGCCTTGAGCGCTTCGAGCGCGGGCTGGCGGTGCGACTCCGGCGCGAGGCCAAGATAGAGCGCGAAGGCCTGGCAGGCCTGCGTGCCCAGGCCGTAACGGCCCGTGGCCGGGTCGTACAGTTTCTCGTCGAAGGCTTTTGCAATCGCGGGTGCCTCGGCGTCGAGGCGCGCCGCGTCGTCGGTCTTGCCGAGGACGCGGGCCACGCGGGCCATGAGCGCCACGTTCCAGTAGTAGAAGGCGGTGCCGCTGACGGTGGTGTCTTTCTCCACGAGCGACTCATGATCGCCGATGCCGTTCTTTAGAATGCCGTTGACGGCCTTGGAATGGAGCAGTGCGGTCCAGCGCATGGCGGCGGGATACTGTTCTTCCGCCAGTTGGGTGTCACCGTAATAACGGATGAGTTCCCACAGCAGCAGCGGGTGGGCCGTGCCCCAGCCGATGGGACCGGAACCCTCGCCCAGCCCCTCGGAGTCGATGCCCACGAAGGGGGCCGTCTCGGTGAAGCCGCCGTTGGGCCGCACGTCGTCGCCGAAATCGCGCACAACCTTGGCGTAGAAGGCGCCCATGTCGAAATTGGCTATGGCCATGCCCACGGCGGCCACGATGTCGCCGCCGTATCCGAATTTCTCGCGGTGCGGACAGTCGGACTCGACGCTGTGCAGGTTGCTTAGCAGGGTCTGGCGCGTGATTTCATGAATCCTGTTGAACAGCTTGTTGGAGCATTCAAACGTGCCGACCGGCTGCACATCGCTGTGCAGCGGCTGCGCAACAATATTCCACCGTTCCGGCGTTCCGGGAAAGCCCGTGATCTCCGCATAACGGAAACCATGGAAGGTGAATCGGGGGTGCCACACTTCACGCCCCTTGCCGCGCAGAATGTACACATCCTCCTGCCATGCCGTGACGGGCTGTTTCGAACCCTCGGGCAGTTCGCGGTTCTTGAGTTGGCCGCAAACCGCGGTCATCGGGTTGAGCGTGCCATCGGGGTACAGGAGTTCGCCGTAGCGCACGGCGATGCGCGTGCCCACCGGGCCGGAAACGCGCAGTTCCGCGCGTCCTGCCATGTTGGTCCCAAAGTCGGCGATATACACGCCTGCCTTGGGCTGGCTGATGTTGACCGGTGCGATATCCCCGCCGGCGCGGATGGGCGGGATGGGTTGCACTTCCAACCGGCCTTTGGGCGGGTCCGCCAGAACTGCGGGTTTCCAGGCGCTGTCATCGAAGCCCCAAGTGTTCCAGCCGGCCTGCTCCAGCCGGGCATCGTACACTTCGCCAAGATACACGCTGTTTCGCAGGACCGGCGAGGACGCAGTCTTCCAAGACGGGTCGGTAACGATGCGGTCTTTGCTGCCGTCCGTGTATTCGATGTCGAGCTGCATGAGCGCGCTGGGCGGCCCGACCGCAAGGACGTCGCGCGGGTTGTACCGGTTCCACATGCGCAGCGGCAGCGGGTTGCGCCAACCGTTGCCCAGAATTATGCCGGCCGCATTTCTGCCACGGCGCAATTCCCTGGTCACATCGAAGGTTGAATGGAAGACCCGCTTGTCATAGGCCGTCAGTCCTGGGTCGAGTTCGTGGTCCCCCACCCGTTTCCCGTTGAGATAGAGTTCATAATAGCCAAGACCGGTCACGCGGACCGTGGCGGACTTAATCTTCTTGCCGCCGGTGTCAAACTCTTTGCGCAACAGCGGCGCGGGGTCGTCGCCGAAGAAGGCCTCTTCATTCGCGTAGGGCGCTTTGTCCTCGCGAATCCACCGGGCGCTCCAGTCTGCCGGCGCGTTCACGGCAATACAGCCCCACAACAGTCCAAGCGCGGCTATGGTCGGTGTCACGGAATATGCTCCTTGGGTTGATTACGAGTCTTATGATACGCGAGGCGCGAAGGTTTTGGAAATCTGCCGGCGGGATGCATGTTCCATCTTGGACGATACGGACGTCGTGGACAGAATGGACGAGGAACCGAAATGAACGGCGGCAGTCCTTGCCCTCCATCATGTCCATATCGTCCATGCTGTGCCTTGGCAGCCGAACCGCCTTGCGGCTCCAGAAAAGCACAACGGCCGGAACGCCCGAAGGCGTCCCGGCCGGGAAGGGTTCACTGTGCGTGCGGGGTCTAGCGGTACTGGGTGAAGAGCGCGGCGGCGTCGAGCCGGAAGCCCGGGCCCATGGTGCTGCTCATGCAGACCGACTTGAGGTACACGCCCTTGCATGCATTCGGCTTCGCCTTGATGATGGCCTCGAGCACGGAGGTGGTGTTTTCCACAATCTGCTCTTCAGTAAAGGTCACCTTGCCGACGGGCACGTGAATGTTGGCGTTCTTGTCTACGCGGTACTCGATTTTACCGGCCTTGATCTCGCTGACGGCCTGGCCGACGTTCGGCGTGACGGTGCCGGCCTTGGGGCTGGGCATCAGGCCGCGCGGGCCGAGGATTTTGCCGAGCTTGCCGACGTATTTCATCATGTCGGGCGACGCGACGGCGGCGTCGAAATCCGTCCAGCCGGCAATAATCTTGTCGGCCAGGTCTCCCGAACCGACGAAGTCCGCGCCGGCATCCTTGGCGGCCTGCACCTGGGCCTCCTGTTCGCAGAACACCACGACGCGCACCGTCTTGCCGGTGCCGTGCGGCAGGGCGACGGCGCCGCGGACCATCTGGTCGGCGTGGCGCGGGTCGACGCCGAGCAGGAAGGCCAGCTCGACCGTTTCGGCGAACTTGGCGGTCGCGCATTCCTTCACCGAGGCGGCGGCTTCATTGATCGTGTAGAAGCGCGTGCTGTCCGCCTTGGCCCGGAGGGCCTTCATCCGTTTGCTGTCTTTGGCCATCTCTTGTGCTCCCGTGGTTCATGCGGGCCCGCGAGAGCCCTCCCACCGTTGCCGGTTCCCGAAGGAACCAATTGCGACAAAACGCCGCGCCGTGAATCGGCGCGGCGCTGAAAAACCGTCCGGGCTCAACCCTCGACGATGAGGCCCATGCTCCGCGCGGTGCCGCGGATCATGCTCTTGGCCGCATCCACGCTGGCCGCGTTGAGATCGGGCATCTTCAGCTTGGCGATCTCCTCGATCTGCGCGTCCGTCACCGAGCCGACCTTGGTCTTGTTCGGCGCGGCGGACGCCTTGGCCAGCTTCGCGGCGCGCTTGAGCAGCACCGGCGCCGGCGGCGTCTTGGTGATGAACGTGAAGCTGCGGTCGTCGAACACACTGATGACCACGGGGATGATGAGCCCCGCCTGTTCCTTCGTGCGCTCGTTGAACTGCTTGCAGAATTCCATGATGT
>CAIJOU010000445.1 GCA_903822375.1 Candidatus Hydrogenedentota bacterium | reverse complement strand
CTCCAAATGCGCGTTTTCCCGAAATGAGTGCGTTCCGGGTTCCCATACATGGCCGAAATGACCGTTACCCAGTGAGGCAATTGCCATGCCACCCCAAAATGGCAGGGCAACGGCTTGCTTTAAGCCTTGTAACTTGTTTTATGACAGCTTTTTGTGACTTAGGAAGAATCAGTACGGATTAGCGGGCAGTCCCCCAATTACAGCCCGATTTAGGGCAGAGCGCCTGTTTTGAGGCAACTCATCGCTTAGCGGATGGGATACCCCTGGGACAGATAGGTCTGCACGGTGTTGGTCTCAAGCTGGGGTCCGCTGAAGCGGTACAGCCCGGCGCCGGAGAATTCCACCACGCCTGAAGCGTTAAGCGGCGGGGTGATGTGATAGGTAAACTCAACGGGAAAGGCGGGAACGACCACCCAGCCGAACTCCACACTGCCGCCCCCCGCCACAACTTTCCAGATGGGCGGTGGTGACGGCCCGTCCACGCCTTGAATGGTCCAGCCGGACGGAATGTGCTCGGTGCCCACAAGTCCATACAGCAACTGATCGCCGTGTTTTTCAAAACGAAGGGTAATGTCGACGGAACCGCCCGGAAAATAAACGCCCAAAGGGCTTGTCTGGCGCGCAAAGGAAATGAACGTGTCGTTCCCCACTGTGGGGCGCAGCCGGGTTAGCTCGGTATTGGAGGGTGTGACCCCCGAACCTGGATCGTACATGAGAAAGCCGGAAAGGTTCTTAATGCCCGTCTGTCCTTCGGGCACGGCAACGCGGTATGTGAGCGTGAAGGGGGTCCTGGGTACTGCCGTTGTCCACACAAACTGCGGCGCTTCATCACCAGAACCTGGAAGACTCTCCGGAAGCGGTCCCGAAACCAGGGCATTAAAGGTCCAACCCGGCGGCAGCGTCTCAATGCACGCCAGCGAGTTTGCCGCATCATTGCCGACACGATCCACCTGCAGGGTCACCTCCATGGTTTCTCCCGGGGTATAGCGGTCTCCCGTCGAGACCGTGCGCTTCAATAACAACAGTGCGTTGTGGGCGGGCGGCGGAGGCGTGTACGGCGAAAAGCTCGCCTTGAACGCCGTGTAATACAGACTCGTGGTGCCCTCGTAACCGGAATCGGTGCCGAAGAACAACCACGCGCCGCCATTGGCGTCGGTAGTCATGGTGAAGCTCTCGGTGCTTTGCCTGCTGACGAGGGCATAGTAGTCCGTGCCGTCATCGGGCTTTCCGATGGTTCCCAGCACCACCGCGTCTGCACCGCCCACCGCCTGGTTGCCCTTGTCGATGTTCATGGTCAACCAGTCCTCGCCCTCGGTCACGGTGCGCGGCTCTTCCGCGGTTGCCCCGGCTTTCAAGTACACCGAGTCGGCCGAACTGCCCCCGATGCCCACGCTGCCCACCCGATAGTTGCTGAAGAAGTCTGCCTGGAAGGCCACGCGGTACTGCGTGTTCGGTTCCAAGCCGGTGATATGGCGCTTGAAGTACATGAAAAGGTCATCGCTGTGGTTGTTGCCCGAGATGTACAGCGCGTTGGCGGCAATGAACGTATACACGGGCACGGCACGCAGGTCCGCAACCAGTCCCCAGTATTTCGCATCGAAATCGCCGGGCAGATCGGCGAAGCCCCCCACCCATCCATGGTCCGTGTCCGAGAAGTCGAAATTGTAAACGCCCGCCTCGCCCTCGCCTTCGCCCTGCGGCTGGGCATCAATGGTGGACACCACCCCGGCCGTTTCCCGCTGCGGGCCGTCAGTGCGGTAAAGCACCTTGCCGTTGAAGGTTTGGACGCCCGCCGCCGCCGCGGGAACCAGAAGCCGATAGGTCAAGCCAAAGGGGAAGACGGGTATGGTGATGTAGAGCAGTTCCAGCGCGCCTGTGCTCGGGTTGATGCGGGCAAGACCGGGCGTTGTGCCGCCCACCACCCCCTGGAAGGTCCAACCCGCGGGTATCTGCTCTGTAATGCCCAATGCGGTAATGTCCGACGCCGGGTAATCCAGCGCCAGGGTGACATCCAGCGTCGCACCCGGAACATACCGGACAGCGCTGAACGTGCGCGCCATGGTGGGTATGTAGGTCGGAGTCGGGCTTACCATAATGTATCCGGCACGCACGAACGTATTGGTGGCCGCCCCGGCAGTGACAGTCAGTTTGACGGTGTATCCGCCGGGCAGGGTGTACGTGTGTTTGGGGTTTTGCTCTGTCGAAGTGGCCTGGTCGCCGAAGTCCCAGGCCCAGCCGGTGATCGCGTCGTGGCCGGCAACACTGGCATCGGCAAACTGCACTTCAACGGGGGCCGTCCCCGCGCGCGGGGTTGCGTTAAACGCTGCGGTCGGCCCAACACCCGACACCACCACGGCGGCCGCCTTGACCATCTCGGCCTTCCCCAGCCAGGTGTTCATCCGAAGTGTCACGTCATACGAGCCCGGCGCGGCGTAGCTGTGGTTCGGCGCCTGCTCGCTGGACAGGTCGCTGCCGTCACCGAAATCCCATTGCCACTGGATCGCGAAGGGGTCCCCTCCGGTGGACAGATTGGTGAATGTCACCTGCAGCGGCGCGGTGCCCGCTGCCGGGGCAACGCTGAAGTCTGCCGAGGGCTTGCCCAACTGGTCGCAGCCGCTCAAACAAACAAGCATAATCCCCACTGTCAAGAAAGACGCGACAAGCTTTTTCATGTCAGATCGCTCCGGGCAAGGATTGCCGACTTTGGGGGGCATTGTCACCACCCGCACCAGTATACCAGTATTGGATGGTGAACACTTCAGCAACAGCCGGTCTTAACCCGCCCACAATCGCCGGAAAGAGGGGGGCGCTTGACCCGGTGCGCTCCCACTGCGGTTTGTAGAAGGCCCGGGGAAGTCCGCTCAAACATCACCGACCGACAACAAGCCTTGCATGCCGTACCAACACCCTTGGAGGCGCGCACGTTGCCTGTGTTTGACCAGGTCCCGGTTCCGACCTATACTCACCTTCCGCATGTGAATGTGCCCGATTCCGCCCAGGTGTCGCGGCGGCGAAGCGCACCACCATGCAGGCCCGGCAGTACAGGAGAATGTGCGATGAGACCGATGTCTTGGTTGATATGGACCGGAATGTTGTCAATGTGCCTGATGATTGCCGGCTGCGGCAAGCCGCTCTTCTCGCCCGTCCCCGACTTGGTGGGACAGACGCAGGCTGCGGCAACCGCGGCCATCCTTGATGCCCAATTGATTGTCGGCAAGATTACGCAGGAGTGCAGCAACACCATCGACTCCGGCCTGGTTATCCGCCAGAGTCCGCCGCCGGGCCTGGAACAGGCGACCTTCGCCGGCTCTGTGACCCTGGTGGTGTCCTCGGGACGGTGCAATGTGACGGTGCCGAACGTGGTGGGAATGACCAAGACCGCGGCGCTCTCCGCCATTACCGGCGCCCATCTGACTCCCGGCACCGCGGCCGAAACATACCACGCAACCGTGGCGGTGGGCCTGGTCATCAGCCAGGCCCCCTCGGCGAACGGCGAGGCGCTCTACGGCAGTGTTGTGGACCTGGTGGTGTCCCTGGGACCGCAACCGATAACCGGAACCATCGTAATCGACGACGATCACACCGTGACAAACTCGCCCCAGGCCACCTTGAAACTGACCTGGTCGGGAGGCGGGGGAACCGGGGTGATACAGATGCGTTTCAGCGATGACGGTGCGCATTGGACGGACTGGGAAGCCGTACAGGCCACCCGCGCCTACACGCTGCCGGGTGCGGATGAATACAAGACCGTGCGGGTGCAGTACAAGGACAGCCTGGGCAATACATCGCCGGTCTTCAACGATTTCATCCGCCTGGACACCACGCCGCCCACAGGCACGATCATCATCAATAACGGCGACACAAGCACGACCAGTCCGTCGGTCACACTGGGGTTGACGTGGACAGATGGAACCGGGGTCGGCGTGACCCGGATGCGCTTCAGCGATGACGGCGCGCATTGGACGGACTGGGAAGCACTTCTGGAAACCCGAGCCTACACGTTGCCCGACGCGGTAGGCTATCACACCGTTCGGGTCCAATTCCGGGACGGGGCGGACAACGACTCCGAGGTGTACGACGACTACATCAAACTGCTGGCACCCTGAGAACTGGAAATCGCGTCCCGATTCCGCCCGAAAACTTCGCCAGGACCAGACGGCGGCTCCCATTTTCTTTTCCCGGCTATCGGCGACGAGTCCATTCGGCCGAACCGTATTTCTCCGCGACCAACCGGCGCATGGCCGCTGTCTCCTCCAGAGTGGGCGATTCGGAGGGGACTTCCGCACTGAAAACCCTGCACACCGAGCCGCGCAACGCCGCGGGAGTCGGCGGAAGTTCGCCGACGAAGTCGCGGTGGTTGCGTCCGCCGCGGTAGTCGGGCCGGTCCTGCGGTTCACGGAGGTAACGGGCCATGCCGTCGTAGTCGGCCCGATACAGCAGCGTGCCGTGGTGCAGGAAGGCATGCTTCTTCCTGCGTTGGGCGTTTCCCGAAATTTTCAGCCCCGACACGGCAAGGTCGCAAATCCCCTCGTGCTTTGCCGGCACGCCCAGGGACGCCAGTGCTTCTGACATTCGGTGCAGAATGTGGCAGTAGGACTGGTGCAGGTCGCGCGTCTCGGGGAATTCGGAGTAGGGCAGCATCAGGGCATAGTTCAGACTGCCCGGTCCCTGCAAAACGCATCCGCCCGCCGTACAGCGCCGCAACACCGGCACGCCGTCCTCCAGGCAGTGATCTTCCCGCACCTCTTTGTGCAGGGCCTGCGCCGAACCGATCACCACAAAACGCACCGGGCATTCCCAGAAACGCAGCGTGGCGGAAGACTGACCCGATTCAACAGCGTCCAGAACGGCCTCGTCCATCGCGAGGTTTTCCTCGGGCGTGTCCAGGCTCAGGTCCAGCAGGCGCATGGGGGGCGCTACGCCAGGCAGGCGCAGTTGAGGTCTTTCGCCGCGCGCACCTCGTCCAGCCGCGACACGGGCAACGTGACCGGGGCGGCATGCAGCGAGTCGGGGTCCACGTCCACCAGTTGGGCTATTTCGAGCATGGCGTCGCAGAAGAGATCCATGGTCTCTTTCGACTCCGTCTCGGTGGGCTCAATCATCAGGCATTCTTTCACCGTCAGCGGGAAGTATATCGTGGGCGCGTGAAAGCCGCGGTCCAGGAGCGCCTTGGCGATGTCCAGCGCGTGGATGCCCTTGTCGGCCTGGCGCACGGCGCTCAGCAGGCACTCGTGCATGCAGGTGCCCTCAAAAGCGGCCTGGTATGCGCCGCGCAGCCGCGCAAACATGTAGTTTGCGTTGAGCACGGCGTTGTCCGCCACCGACGGCAGGCCGTCGCCGCCGTAATAGCGCAGGAAAGCGTAGGCGCGCACGGCGATCAGGAAGTTCCCAAAGAACGCGGCCATGCGGCCCATCGACTTGGGTATCGTTTCCAGCGTGTAGCCGTCCGCGCTCTTCACCACGCGCGGACCGGGCAGGTAGGGCAGCAGCCGCTCCCCCACGGCAATCGCGCCCGAACCGGGCCCGCCCATGCCGTGCGGCGTGGCAAACGTCTTGTGCAGATTGAAATGCATTACGTCAAAGCCCAGATCGCCGGGGCGGCACTTGCCCACGATGGCGTTCAGGTTCGCGCCGTCGTAGTAGAGCAGCGCATCCACGGCGTGGGCGCGCTCGGCCACTTCGTGCACCTGCGGCTCAAAGAGGCCGTGCGTGTTGGGGCAGGTCATCATGACGCCCGCCACCGTGTCGTCCAGCGCCTCGACCAGCTTGTCAAAGTCCATGACACCCGCCGGAGTGGACGGGATCTCACGCACCTCGAAACCGGCCATCGCGGCGCTGGCGGGATTGGTGCCGTGCGCCGAGTCGGGGATGAGTATGGTGCGCTTGTGGGTGTTGCCCTTGTCACGGTGGTAGGCGGCAATCAGCAGCACGCCGGCCAGTTCGCCGTGCGCGCCGGCCATCGGTTGCAGGCATCCCGCCTGCATGCCGCCGATCTCGGCCAGCATGCGCTCGGTCTCGAAGACCAGTTCCAGCGCGCCCTGACAGACCGGCTCGTAGACCTTGGCCGAGGACAGGTGCGGATGCAGGGTGGCGAAACCCGGATGGGCTGCGACGAGTTCGGAAACCTTGGGGTTGTACTTCATCGTGCAGGAGCCGAGCGGGTAGAACTGGCTGTCCACGCCGTAATTGCGCTGCGACAGCAGCGTGAAATGGCGCACCACGTCAAGTTCGCTCACTTCGGGAAGCGGCGCGGCCGCCGGTCGGCAGAGTTCGGAATTCAGCTCTGCCTCGGGCACGTCCAACGGTTCCAGCGCAACGGCCCGGCGGCCGCTGCGGCTTTTTTCATAGATCAGTTCCACAGCAGACCTCCTTCAGCGCGTCGGCATAGGCGTCCAGTTCGGCGCGCGTGCGCTTTTCCGTAACCGCCACCAACAGGTCCCCCGCCTCGCCCGCACCGACGGCCGCAAGCGGCAGTCCGGCCAGGAACCCCCGGCCGAGCAGTTCAGCGCACACGGTTTCGGCCGGGCGCGGCAGGCGCACGGCGAACTCGTGGAACGTGGGGCCGTCATTGAGCACCGGGGCAAACGCGGCGATGCGGGACTTGAGATACTCGGCCTTGGAATGGCAGGCTTGGGCGGTTTGGCGCAACCCCTCGGGACCCATGAGACACAGGTACATCAGGGCGCGCAGCGCGCACAATGCCTGGTTCGAGCAGATGTTCGAGTTTGCCTTTTCACGGCGGATATGCTGTTCGCGGGCCTGAAGCGTCAGCACGAATCCGCGCCGACCTTGCGCGTCGAGGGTCTCGCCGACAATGCGGCCGGGCATCTTGCGGATGAGTTTCTTGCGCGCCGCCAGTATGCCGAGATAGGGCCCGCCAAAGCCCAGCGGCAGGCCCAGACTCTGACCCTCGGCCACCGCGATGTCGGCGCCCATCGCGCCGGGCGTCTTCAGCATGCCGAGCGACACGGGATTGAAAACCACCACGAACAGCGCGCCCGCCGCCCTGCAGCGCTCGCCCAAGTCGGCGAAATCGCGCACCGTGCCCAGAAAAGACGGGTTCTGCACGATGACGCAGGCCGCACCCTCCGGGTCGGCCCCGTCCACGATGTCCAACTCAAGCTTGGCGCAGTGGGTAAGCAGCATGCGCCGCCAGACCGGATTGACCGACCCGTCCACCACAACACGGGTCCGGCACGTAGCGCGGCAGGCCATCGTGGCCGCCTCAAACATCGCCGTGCCGCCGTCGTAGAGCGAGGCGTTTGCGCATTCCATGCCGGCAAGGCGGCACACGGCGGACTGGTACTCATAGATGGACTGAAGGGTGCCCTGCGCGCATTCCGGCTGATAGGGTGTGTAGGCGGTGAAAAACTCGCTGCGTCCCGACAGGGCGTCAACGGCGGCGGGAATGAAGTGGTCGTAGTAGCCGCCGCCCAGAAAGCAGCTCAGGTCCGTCTTGTTGCGCGCGGCCAGCGCGTCCATGTGGGCGCGGAGCGCCATCTCGGACAGGCCCGGGGGCATGTCCCATCCCCGCATGCGCAGCGCCTCCGGCACCGCCGCGAACAGGTCCTCCACCGAATTCACCCCGATCGTGCCGAGCATTTCCTCCCGTTCCGAATCGGTCACAGGTATCCAGGTCATAAGGATACTCCTCTCGTTGAACCAAGGCGCGGCGGTTACCCTTTGGACGAGCCGCCCTCGGCTGTCAACCGGCGGCGAATGCTCAAGGGCCGACAGGCGGGGGCGCCTGTCCCATAACTTCTTGCCGGGCGGCCGTTCACCGCCCCTGGCAGAACGCGCGATAGGCGGTGTAGGTCATGAGTTCGGCGTATTCGGCGGAATCGTAGTTACTGAGCTTGAAGAACCATCCACGGCCGTAGGGGTCGCGGTTTACCAGGTCGGTTTCGTTCTCAACCTGCTCGTTGATCTCGGCGACCTCCCCCGAAAGCGGGGCGTACACGTCGCTGGCCGCCTTGACGGACTCGACCACGGCGGCCTCTTCGCCCCGTTTCAGGCGCTGGCCCACCTTGGGCAGTTCCACATAGGTCACGTCGCCCAACTGCTCCTGTGCATAGTCGGTGATGCCGACAACGCACAGGCCGTTCTGCTCGCCCACCCATTCGTGATCCATGGTGTATCGCAGGCTTTCGGGATTCATCGCAGCGCTCCTACTGTTTCGAGGGTAAAGCTCTCGTTATCCGCTAATCCAGCCGCACTCGGCAGGTCCCATCCCTGTGGATGGGTGCCTCGGCGGTGACTATTTCCATATCCTTGGGCCCTGCAGTCAGGCGCGTGCCCGGCGCCGCAACGGCCGGTTCCAAATACGCCAGTGCAACGCCCCGGCCCACGCTGGGACCGAAGGTGCCGCTGGTCACCGTACCCATGACCGCGCCGTCGAGGCGGACCTCAAAGCCGTGCCGGGGCGCGCGCCGGTCGGCTGACACCAACGGTGTCAGCAGCGGGTAGCCGCCGCGTTCGCGCATTTCCAGCAACCGGGCCTTGCCCGGAAATTCCGTGTCCCAAGCGATGAACCGGTTCATGCCCGCCTCAAGCGGCGTGCGCGACTCGTCCACATCGTCACCGTTCAGCGGATAGGACATCTCCGTGCGCAGCGTGTCCCGGGCACCCAATCCGCAGGGCACTGCAATGCCATGGGCGAGAATCGCGTCCCAGGCATCAACGGCCATGACGGCGGGCAGATAAAGCTCGTAGCCCAGTTCGCCCGTATATCCGGCGCGGGAGACAATAATCTCCTCACCGCGCCATTCGCAGCGGGTGCCGGACCAGTATTTCAGCGGGGCAATGCCCGTAAGGCCAAGATCCAGCAGGATTTGTCTGGACAACGGACCCTGCAGGTCGAGCTTCGCCGTGCGATTATATACAGACTCGATATCGGGGATTGCGGTGTCGAGCATCGCCGTTACCCTGTCGAGGGGACCGGCGTTGGTCACCAGGTAAAGCTCTTCCGGACCCAGGCGCAGGGCGACACAGTCGTCAATAATGCCACCCGAATCGTTCAACAGGGCGGTGTAGCGGCATCGGCCCGTCGCCAGGTGAATCATGTCGCCAATGACCATCCGGTCCAGCGCGGCAATGCCGGCCGCGCCGCGGATGATGAATTCACCCATATGCGAACAGTCGAAAAGGCCCGCCCGCGCCCGTGTGGCCGTGTGTTCCTCAAGAATTCCAGAGAACTGGACGGGCAGCGCCCATCCGTGAAAGTCGACAACACGGGCTCCATAGCGCGAATAACTGTCAAACAGCGGCGTCTTACGCATGGCCGTACCTTTTCCGGACAGACCGGCGGTTTCAGCCCCCAAGATGCGTTTGCGCCCAGGCGAGCGGCTTCGTCAAACGATCCGCTGCTCCACCGTGGTCGATGCCACGTTTCACTCGCCAGTCACAGCGGACCCCAGCCCCGGGGACGGGCGTATCATGCCAGATTTCGGCCAAAAGGTCAAATCTGCCATGACTTAATGGCATAGAAGGGTGTGTCAAAAACACGCCCAGAATACGTTTCCCCTCGAAACAAGCCTTTGGTTATTCTGTCTTTTCTATGCTTTTTGCCGCCTTATCAAAGGCATCCTCCAGCCTTCGGCTTCTGCCTGGAGGCGTCGGGTACTGAATTTCTCGTACTCGCTTTCGGCAAGCCGCTGGGTGATTTCGGATGATACTGT
>CAIJOU010000444.1 GCA_903822375.1 Candidatus Hydrogenedentota bacterium | reverse complement strand
CTGGAATTGTCAACAACAAGACAGTCCAGAAATCCCGCTTCATGCGCCTTGCGCACCGAACTCAGCGAGGCATCCACCGTGTCCGCGCTATTGTAGGAGACAATAACCGCGGAAACTCTTGCGGTGCTCATGGGAGCGCACTGGACCACGATGGACGGGTCCTTCCTGTCCTGAAGCGGATGAGGGCTGGGGACGGACCCCGATTTCCGGAATCGAAAGGCTTCTTCGCCTCCTCCCGTTCTCAGGCCGAACAGGCTCAACGACCGGCAGGTTTCCATGCGGGGCAGAGCCAGAAGGTCCGATTTGCCCGAAATGCGGAAACTGTGCCCGGAGGCCACGGCGGAACGGAAACCAGACTTTCGCACCAGCGCACGGGCGGCTGTCGACATGTGATTGTAGGGAAACGCAAAATGCTCCGGTCGAAGGCCCAGTTCCCGGTGCGTGGCCCGCAGGCACTGGTCCAGTTCATTCTGCGCCACCGCCTCTTCATGGGCCGTCATGTCCAGGTGCTCGGCGCTGTGTACGCCAATCTCGATTGTTGGGTATTTCCGGGTCAGTTCACGTACCTCGTCCCAGTTCATCGTTAGACGCGGAGGCATGCATTCGGGACGAAACTCCTCGACCAGATAAGCCAGCATTTCCGTCCGGGCAGCGGGCAGGGCGGATATGAACCACGACAGTAGCGCGCCGTAAGCCGCCGCCTTGGCGTCTGCATCGTTCAAGTCCACGGTTGAGGGCAGGACCTGCGGAATCTTGACACTGGTGCGGGTGTGGGCGACAAACAACGTAAACAGTTCGTCGCTCCACTGGGTTTGTCCGCGGTCAATGTAGCCGGTGACAAGAAAAGCGATGGCGGGCAGGCCGTACTTCTCCAGAATAGGCGCGGCTACCCGGAGCGTGTCCAAATAGCCGTCGTCAAAAGTGATGGCCACGGTGCCTGCGGGCGGGTCCTCGTGCCGCTCGACCATATCGACGAGCGCCGAGTACGGGACAACATTTCTGTGCCGGCTCAGGAAACGCATCTGCGCCTCAAATGCGTCCGGTGGTATGGTGAATCTCGGGTCGATCCAGCGGGCGTCACCGTGGCCGGAAACGCTGTGGTACATCTGGATGGTTGCACCCTTGACTCCGAACACACGGTTGTAGCCCCCTGAAATGCCGCTCAACCAAAGCATCTTCTGGGCGAACTGTTCCACCCACATTTTGCGGTCGTTTGTGAACTGATACATGAAGTGGAAGCGGGAGCCCCATTGCGCCTCGTATGCCGAGGTGTCCCCCAGGGCGTCCGACTGGAAAGTATTCCGACGATGCATGGAGGAGACGGCCTGGGTTGTCGCGACCGAACCGTCATCTGGCGTCGGAACACAAGCTCCCGAGGTGCCCTCCGGCACGTTGCAATTGTTGGACAAATGCTTCTCGTTACGTTTGTGGTCCAAAGCTGCAATACCCCTAAGATTAATGGTCCCGGCAGAACACATTCTGCCTTGTCCCATGCGGCTGTATTATATCATTCGCAACACTTTTTCCTATTGACGAACAAGTTATATCCTCTCGGTGTCGCCGTTGGCGTTTTCATGCAACAGCACTCCGTATTCTACCCTTGTTACTAAATGGCCGGACAAGCTTGGCCGGACAGCACAAATCCCGTGTCCCGGGGTCCGGCCGTTCCACCCGGCCAAAGGGTTGCACTCATGCATTATGTTCAGGGCTCCATGGAAGCTGGGTGTCACTGGCGTTGCCGGCCGACAGAGGCCCGGGGTCGTCTTCAGCAAAGTCGTCCTGCTCGCTCTCACAGGCCGGTTCGGGCTCTTCAAACGCGCCCAGTCCCCCGGCAATGAGCAGGTAGATTGGGTTTATCATTGCGTTGAGGAGGCAGTCGAGCGTCCAGAGCAACAGAATCACCGCAAGCACGGCGCATGCCCCTGCCTCCGGGTGGCCCCAAAGCCTTGCCGGTATGCGCAAGGGGAGCAACAGCGTGGGCAGAAGCAGTGCGAGCAGCAGGCCGGTCAGACCGAGGAGCCCTTTGTTTCCGAGAACGATGATCCAGAGACTGTCGGTGATGGTGACATCCTGTCCCCATTCATCACGAATGCGGGCGCGTCCCCAGCCGCCCCAGCCAAACACAGGCCTCTCCAGCGCGCGCACCGTGAGCATGTCCTCATTGGTCAGCCGGCTTTCCAGTGACTGGGCGCGTTCCACGCCCAGCGCGGCGTTGGCCGTGGCCACAAGGTCGTTGCTGGAAACCGCTCCGGTCATTCGTATCAGCACGTAGGCAAGGACCACGGCGGCCAGCGCGAAGACGGGGAGGCTGGACTTCAAGTACTGCACGCAGTACAAGACGGCCACACCGGCGAGCAGCAACGCAATGGCGCCAACAGACTTGATCATCAGCGTGGTGGCGAAAAGGGCAATGAAGAAGACCGGCAGGGGGATTCCAAAAAGGTTCCTCAGACTTCCGCTACGGTGGAGCCACAGCCCGCTCAACGTGGCCGCCGCCATGAACAGTCCGACCATGAGGCCGTGCTGCATGAACACCATGGGTCGCCACCCGCCGTACCGCATGTGCTGGAAGACCGAGTGCTGGTGAAACCCGTACAATTGATAGTGGAGCAGGGGGCTCATGCGGGTTTCATACAGGCAGAGGGGCGCATAGACAAGGCCCCCGACAAAAATGCCGACAGCCAGTTCACGGAGCGCCCCGGGTTCGGTGAAATACAGTCGGCCAATAAACCAGGGAAGCCCCCAGAGCATGGTCTCCTTGATGGACTCGGACAGACCATCCCCAAGGCCGAGGCCGTTGGTTATGGATGAACAGAGGGGACAGCAACACACGACAAGCATGGGTATATCGAGCCAGCGGGGACGAAAACCCAATAGCCGTCCCGTGTCAAAAAGCAGAACCCCCAAGAGGACGGCAAGAGAAATGACCGTCGTCTTGTCAAACGTGGGAAGATGCACGATGTAATACTCGATCACCGGCAGAAACATCCATCCGGCGACGAACGACAAGACCACCGCACGACGCGCGGGAAAGAGCACGAAGAATGCAAGCGTGGCCGGAAACCATGCCATAAGTGCTAAGGGCACCAGACTGTTAGCTTGGCCGTCCATGGCGGCGTCTCCTGTGAATCAGCGCACGTTCGGGCGATGCCCGTTTATATAAGCAGCCACCCCGTTACAATGACCGCGGCCGAAATGGCATAGGCGGCGGCGTCGAGGCGGGGCAGCCAAACGCCGTGCTTTCGCACCAACCCCATCAGAATGGGATAATTGAGCACATCGGCGGCGGCCAGCCCGATAATAAACCCGCGAAGGCCCGCAATGTGCGCGCCCAGCGCCATTCCCGCAAGTTGCAGCACGAGTTTGGACGCAAGTTGCAGCATGTATCGGAATGAATCTCCCCTGGCCAGCAGGACCTGGTCGGCCGTGGCCGAAACGGCCGTTCCGACGGCCCCGGCGGCAAGTATCTGGATCATCCACCCAGCATCCTGATAGCGGGCGTCGTAAAGGAACGCTATCAGGCGCGGCCCCGCAATGGCCAGCACCCAGAAGGGGGGCAAAAAGAGGGCCAGCAGCACAGCCCGCATCTTCAGCGTCTGCTTTCGCAGCGCCTCGGGACCGTGCTCAGAAAGCCGCGAATAGACGGGCATCAGCACCGTGGAGGCCAGCATGCCCAACGCATCCAGCGCGGCAAAAGCAAAATTCTTTGCCGTAGCGTAGACACCGAGAACGGCCATGCCGGCGGTGCTGCCCAGAATGAAGATATCCAGCCGCGAAACCAGAAAGGTCAGCGCCGTGCCCACAAAAATCCAGCGACCGAACCTGACAAGGCCCCGGACCGACTCGGGGTCCCATTGCCAGCGCATGGGTATTTCAGGAACAAAGAGAAAACTTCCGGCGAGGACGATAATCGCGCCGACGAAGGCGTTGACCAGCAGCGCCCAAACGGTGGGATAGACCAGGGCGCAGCCAATCATGGATGCGGTGCCCGCTGCATTTGCGGAAAGATTGAGAATGGTCATGCGACCAAAGCTGAGTCGACGCTTGCACGTGATGAGCGAGACGGAGTTGAAGCCGGACAGCACGCAGGTAAGCCCCGCAATGGGAATCAGCCAGAGGAAGAGCGGCTCGTGGTTGGACCAGTAGACAACCAGCGCCAGGGGGAAAGAAACGAGCCAGATGAAAACGCCGCGAACCACCTGAAGGGTCCATGCGGTGCGAAGGAACGCGGGGTCCGTGCCCCGCCTGTCCTGAATAATGCCCGGCCCAAGACCGATGTCAGAAAACATCGTGATGCCTATCATCACGGCGAACACGGTGCCCATGATGCCGAAGGCTTCAGGAAACAGGAGACGGGCCACGATGATATTGCCGCCAAGTCGGATTACCTGCGCCGTACCGTGGCCGAGAAGTGTCCAAATCCCCCCGCGCAGCGCAAGCGAACCGAGCGAGCCGGTCTCCGCGGGTTTCTGGTCGTCAGCCCGTGCAGGTTCCAGTTCTTGCACGGTCTCTGTCAATACTACGGTCATTCTCGGCAGGGTCCTTCGCTGTAGTGGATCAAAACAGCCGCACAATGGCGGAACTTCCGCCGCCCGAGAGGGGGGATTTCATGCTCTACGCAATAATACCCCTCACAAGTCCTCACGCGTCGGAGTCCTCCGTCGGAGGGTCACCCGCGTCTTCGGCCTTCAGTTCCCCGTCGCGCTGCGTGCGCACCCAGCCCTTCTGGCCGCGGGTGACGACGAGGCCGGCGTAAACTCCGAGTTTCCAAAGCAGGAATAGGGGTGCGGCGGCCAGGGCCAACCAAACGCGCTTGGGCATGCGGCAGTAGTGAAGGCCCAGGACAACATGCAGCACGGTCGTCGCAATGAAAGCGGTGAAAAGGGTCGTCCAGATCGGATGGACAAACAGCGAAAGTGCCAGGCAGACCCCTTCGAGCAGCACAAGTACCGACAGGGGGGGCACGATCAGTTCCATGAACGCCCCCATATACGGCGAGACCCCGTCGGCGCGCATGGCGCGCAGGAGTGCGGGAACATACCGGCGGGCCACTTGAAAGCGCCCGAACTCCCACCGCCGCCGCTGCGCATCCGCCTGGCGCGTTCCGGCCGGCATGTCGGAGCTGATCCGGGCGTCCAGACCGAAAACGGTTCGATGACCCTCCAGCAGCAGCCGCACGCCAAACTCAACATCCTCGACGATCGAATGGGCCGGCCACCCGCGGTGCGCGAGCAGCGCGCTGCGGAAGGCCATTCCGTTTCCCTTCAGGCCGGCGCTGGCCCCCAGGCGAGTCAGGCCCGCGGGCCGCACGCAGTTGACCAGGGCGAAACTCGCGCCGGTCAGCGCCGTGCGCCAGTGCTCCAGCGGGTTGGCCACGCTGTTGTTGCCCTGCACCGCATCCACGTTCGATTCAAGAAGACGCGCCGTGATTGCGGCCAGAAAGTTCGGGTCGACCATGCTGTCCGCATCTATGATGACGGTGACCGGGTGTTCGCGCAGTATCCCGGTGTGATTGTGAAAACACCAGTCCAGTGCCTGCCCCTTTCCCGGGTTTTCCCGGTCTTCCCGTTCGAGCGCCGTTGCCCCCGCGGCGCGGACGATTTCGGCCGTGTTGTCGTCGCAGTTGTCGGCGATCACATAAACCTCAAAGAGGTTTCCGGGATAGTTGGAACGCCCCAGGTATTTGAGGGTGCGCCCGATCTGCGAGGCCTCATTGTGCGCCGGAATGACCACGGCGCAGGACGGAAACTCCGCAGGCACGCGGGGGTGGGACCTCAGTCCGTACGCCGCAACCGTCACGACGAGCAGGTACAGACAAACGGCCGCGCAGTAGAACGCCGCGACACACAGGACGAAATGGGCCGCCAGAAGAATCATGGCGCACCTCCGTCTTCACGCGCGCCGAGGCAGGGTACGTAACGCACGAACAGGTCATGCATGGCCCTGCCGTTTGCCTCCATATCGTATGTCTCCATGACCGCACGGCGGCCTTTTCTGCCAAAATCGGCGCATAGGTCGGGATCGCCGATCAGAAGTTCCATCCTGTCCGACAGCGTGCGCCAGTCAGACGCGGGGACGAGGAAACCGTTCACTCCATCCTCAATCAATTCGGGTATGCCCATGATGCGCGTGGAAATGCACGGCACTTCCTTGGCCATGGCCTCCATCAGCACGACGGGCAGTCCCTCGGCGAAACTTGGAAGCACCATGATGTTTGCGCGGCCAAGATGGCTGTGCACGAGATCCTGCCCGACGGCCCCCGCAAAAGTCACCCACTCCTTCAAATCCAACTGTGTCGCCGCCGCTTCAAGCGCCGCCCGTTCGGGGCCGTCACCCAGGAAGGTGACGTGCAGCCGCACGCCGCGCTTGCGGAGTTCGTCGCACGCCTGCAGCAGCACGTATTGCCCTTTGGCCGCGACGAGCCGTCCGACGCAAACGACTTCCGCAACGGCATTGTCTGGAGGGGGGCGCGGACAAAACGCGCGGATATCAACACCGCACCGCACAATGTGCAGTTTGGGCCACTGGTTGAACGCCGTCAGGCGCATCACCTGGCTTTGGCAGAAATGGCTGATGCAGCGCACGAAGACGGCCTTGTCGATCTTTTCCGCCAGCAGGCTGGGTCCCTCGTCGTTGAAGATGTCCGGGCCGTGGATGCTCAGGCTGAACGGCACCCCGCCCATCCGCGCCGCGATCAGCGCGGCCGTGGCGGCGGGATTGCCGAAATGCACATGCACATGGCCCACCCCCCCGCGGCGCGCCCAGTCCGCCAGCAGTCCCGCCTGTGCGAAGTAGGCGGCCATCTTTGCCAGACGCACGGGCCCCCTGCGGTGGAGATGCCATGCCCGGCCCAACGCCCCGAAGTAGCGCAGCGGACGTGTCAGGAGAAGCCGACTGTGGGCCGCAATCAGCCGGGCGAGGGGGGTGCTGTTGACGTACCAGGTCCGGTCAAACTCGGCACGCTCTTCGGCAGTCATGCGTTCGAGGTCTTTCGGAAGACGGGTGGATGCGGTCTTCACTTCCAGCCCCATGGTCCGCAACGCCTGTATTTCCCGGAAAATGAAGGTATGCGAGAGGGCGGGGTAGATAGTCGTTAGATATCCCACGCTCTGACTGCCCATTATGCGTCTTTTCTGGCTTAATGGCCCGCTCTTAGGATGATGGAATAGACCGGGAGACGGCCCCCCGAATTCCTGCCCTTACAGGCGCACGAGACAATTATACAGGGAACGCGCACTGATTTCATGTACTTTGGTGCTCCAGTGGGGGTCATGCGGCAGCCGGCGTTCGGCCACGGGCAGGGCTTTCACGGCTTCGTTCAGGTCGACATACAGGAGATTCTTGCCGTTGTCGAGCCCGGAGAGATGGCCGCGCACATCGGAACTGGCGGGAGCGGACGCCTGAATCAGCAGAATGCCGTTGGGATTGAAGCGCAGAAAGGCGGCATGGAAATCACGCATCTGCTGCAAAGTCTGGCTCCACAGTTCCTCCGGAATGGTTATGGATGCCGCCGGGTCCGCTTCCCCGTCCTGCTTCTTGTCCCGGCCCAACTGTCGCACCTGGTCCCGATGCTGCCGCATCCATCGCAGATTGCCGGCAAGCCGGTAGAGATGTGAATGCCGGTGCAGAAACAGCCTCACGGGGCGTGTTTCAACCCATGTGGGGCCTTCATTTTCGCGAAATGAGGCGTCGTCATAGGGGTCATTTTCACAAAAAGTGAGGACCACAATGTCCGGCCGCAGGACGTCAAAATGATCTTGGGCATATCTTGATTCTTGCACGGTTCCCCATCCGTCCACACCGGCGTTGATATACCGGTAGTTCCGGCCGTTTTCCCGGCAAAGCTGGGCAAATTTCCTGTCAAAGCGGCTTTCCACGTCCAAGGCAAATCCCATGGTGTACGAGTCGCCCAGGAACAGGACGGTCTTTTGTCCGTCTGCGGCCGGGGCCGGTTCTTCATCGCGAAATCCAAGGGAATTGGTGCGCAAATCCATCACATAGTTGCTGCCGGGGAAGGGACACCGGAAATGCCCGTTGGGTTTGTACAGGTGCCCGTAGCGGGCATCGGGTGCGACCCATTCCTCATACGGACGCTGCGGCCACAACAACCGGACCGTTCCTTCCAGGACGAGCAGCGCAAAGACACCGGATACTGCCGCCGCCAGCAGCGTGCCCGCCAAGCGGCGCGTCCATGGCCTTCTCCGGCCCGATGCGGTCGTGGTGCTTTCATTCATGCTGATTCAGCCTCTCTTCTGACTCTGGTGGCCCATGCGACAACTCAAGGCGGTGCGCCCGGTACAGAACAGGCCCGAAGCGGGCGCGTCGAACAAAGCCCTTCAAGGGCGCCGTGCAGATACGGGTGCAGCTAAGACACGGGAATGCATCATCGATATGGGCGCGCCGCTCATGACGTCCGTGAAATCTCCGAAACTGACGAAACCCATGATTCCCTCAATACTTCACGGCGTATATTCTTTGCATATCGTGTATGTTGATCCTAAACCGTAATTTCGCGAGTCCGGTCTTGGTCGCAATTCCCCGCAGGATTCTTGAAAGTCGGGCATTGGACGTAACAAGCCCGACGTCGAAAATGAGCCGGTCCACGTTGAGGGTCCGTCCAACATACTGCGTCTTAACGACCCTGAAGCCGTTCCGTTCCAGCAGTTGTCCAAGTGTCTTCGGGGTAAAGAAGAACAAGTGGTCGAGTATTCTCAGGCTTCGCTCTCTGTGGCGAAGCACCTTGAAGGAAAGCGAATCGTAGGTGGGCGTTTCGATGACCAGATAGCCGCCTTGCCGCAGTGTGCGATGCATGATGCGCAGTTCGGCGTTCGGATCGGGCATATGTTCAATTACGTGCAGCAGGAGAACAAGATCATGATCGCCCT
>CAIJOU010000443.1 GCA_903822375.1 Candidatus Hydrogenedentota bacterium | reverse complement strand
TGTCGTTGGTGGTTTGAGCTGCTCAGCCCATCTTTGCAAAAAAAAGGCGTATTGTCAATAGATATGCCGTTGTAATATCAACAAACACAAACAGTTACAAAAACACGGGATCACTCAGTACTGATCCTCCCCGACTTGATTGCCGAAAAACGTGCAGTTGGTCGCCGTGCCGTAGTACATCCCGCCGCCGTATATGGCCGAGTTTCCGGTGAAGATGCAGTTGGTCGCTGTGCCGTAAGACTTTCCGCCACCTGTAAAAGCGTAGTTTCCGGTAAATGTGCAATTGACTGCCGAACCATCGCGCATGCCACCGCCCTCTTGGAAAGCCGAATTGTCATTGAAAATGCAACTCGTGGCTGTGCCGTAATCCAACGCACCACCGCCGCCGTCGCTCACATTCCCGATGAAGGTGCAGTTGATCGCCGTGCCGTTTAACATCCCGCCGCCGCGTTCACTGGCCGAGTTGCCGACGAACGTGCAGTTTGTCGCTGTGCCGCCACGCATCGCGCCGCCATACTCCGCCGAATTGCCGGTGAAGGTGCAGTTGGTCGCCGTTCCGTTATACATCCCGGCGCCCTCATACGCTTTGCCATTCTGCACTGTGAATCCATTCACGGCGCTCATATTTGTGGCCATCACACAGGTGCGCACGCCTTGGCCGTCGAAGATGGTCGGGTTCGCCTTCGAGTCCCGCTGGTCGCGGGCGGTCTCCGTGCCGGCAAATCCGCCGTAGAGGGTAACGTTTGCCTTGAGGCTTACCACCTGGCCCCCAGTGCCGGTGTAGGTGCCTGCGGCCACCCAGATCTCCGATCCGTAACCGGACTTGTCCGCTGCGGCCTGAAGCGTGCGATAGGCCGTCTTCCAGGTTAATCCATCGGGCTGGGCCGCGGTGGAGGCGGCGTTTACCCGAAGGATAAGGGTGTCCACGGCATAGATGTCATCCCCTGGGTGGTACTCATAGGCACCCATGTCCACGCCCGCGCCCTGGGGTCGCGCGCGGCCGAGCATATCCGTGGCCGGTGCGCCCGCCGCGGTGCCGGCGTCAATACAGGGCGAATCGGCGCGCAGCCGGAAATCGCCCGCCCAGGGATTTACGAATCCCGGATTGCCGATGATGTTCCCGGTGCCCGTGGTGGTCTCGGACAAACAGGAATAGGAAACCGCTGTCTCATAGGTGTCGTACCAGGTGTTGGCCCAAATCACACAGTTGTTTGCCGTCCCGTAAGACATCCCGCTGTTGTTCCCGCTGATGACACAGTTGGTTGCCGTCCCGTAAGACATCCCGCTGTTGGTATTCCCGCTGAATACACAGTTGGTTGCCGCGCCAAAGTACATGCCGCCGCCCTCAAACGCAAAGCCGTTCCGCAGCGTAAAACTATTCACCGCACATGTTGAGTCGACGGCCGTAACGCATCGGCGCACGCCCTGTCCGTCAATGATGGTCGGATTTGCCGTCCAGCCCCGCTGGTCGCGGACGGTCTCCGTGCCGGCGAAACCACCGAAAACAGAAGTTCCCCGAAGCAAGCGCACCACCTCGTTCCCCGCAGCCGCCGTGTAGGTGCCCGCGGCCACCCAGATTTCCCCGCCATAGCCTGATTGGTCTGCGGCCGCCTGCAGCGTGGAAAAGGCCGTTTGCCAGGTCAGGCCATCGGGGAACGCCGCCGTGGAGGCTGCATTTACGCGAAGCACTGGAGGCGCAAACACCACGTGCGCATCATCCCCCGGACAGTATTCATATGCACCCATGTCAATACCCGCCCCTTGGGGTCGGATGCGTCCGAGCAGGTCCGTGGACGGTGCCCCGGCCGCGGTGCCGCTGTCGACACAGGGCGAATCGGCCCGCAGCCGGAAATCGCCCGCCCAAGGATTCACAAAAAGCGGCGCGCCCACAATGTTGCCGGGGCCTGTCGTGGCCATGGAAAGACAGGAATACGAAACCGTCGTGTCGCGCACTTCATCGGGGGCATTGCCCCAGACAACACAATTGACCGCCGTGCCGTTGACCATCCCGCCGCCCCTCAACGCTGCGCTGTTCCCGGTGAAGGTGCAGTTGATCGCCGTGCTGCTGGACATTCCGCCGCCATCGACCGCCTGGTTTCCGGTAAAGGTGCAGTTGGTGGCCGTGCCGTAACGCATCCCGCCGCCATAACTGTTCGCGGTATTTCCGGTGAAGGCGCAATTGGTCGCCGTGCCGCAATACATCCCGCCGCCAGAATCCTTCTTGCCATTCTGCAGCGTGAATCCGTCCACGGCGCTCAGATCTGTGGCGGTGACACAGCGCCGGGCACCCTGTCCGTCAATGATAGTCGGGTTCACCGTCCAGTCACACTGGTCGCGGGCGGTCTCCGTGCCGGCAAAGCCACCGTACAAATTCGTTTTCGGCTTCGACAGACTCACCACCTCGATACCGGTCGCCGCGGTGTAGGTGCCCGCGGCCACCCAGATTTCCGCGCCATAGCCGGCGTGGTCCGCGGCCGCCTGAATCGTGGGGTAAGCCGTTGCCCAGGTTAACCCATCGGGATTGGCCGTAGTGGAGGCCGCGTTTACCCGAAGAATGGGAGCGTCCGCGGCATCGGCATCATCCCCCGCATAGTGTTCATAGGCACCCATGTCCACGCCCGCGCCCTGGGGTCGCGCGCGGCCCAGCATATCCGTGGCCGGTGCCCCGGTCGCGGTGCCGCCGTCAACACAGGGCGAATCGGCGCGCAGCCGGAAATCGCCCGCCCAGGGATTTACGAATCCCGGATTGCCGATGATGTTCCCGGTGCCCGT
>CAIJOU010000442.1 GCA_903822375.1 Candidatus Hydrogenedentota bacterium | reverse complement strand
GGATCGGGCGGCCATCGGCCTGAAGCACGATGTCGCCCTTCTTGAGTCCTGCCGCGGCGGCGGGGGAGCCGTCGGACACGTCGCCCACAATAACGGTGTCAAAGGGGTACACGCCGAAGCGCGGGCGCTTGCTTTCGTCAATTACTTTCGGTGCCAGGCGCGAGAAGAACCGTTCGGTCCTGCCCTTTTCGGTTTGCCGCTCAACGACCACGTCATGCAGGGTGCCGGGACCGCTGAGCACGGCGGCCATGGCGAGATCCTGAATGTTCGCAATCGGTTTTCCGTCGACCAGCGCGATCAGGTCGCCCGACTGCCAGCCTGTCGCATCAGGGGTGCCGGACAGCGCGGGGACGGCGGTGCCGTTCATGCGGTACATCGGCACAGTTGCGGCCGGGGATTCTTTGGCAACGTAGCCCACGCGCGGCGTGACTTCCGATTCGGGCACTTCGGCACCGACTACGGCGATGATCCCGTACAGCACGACTGCCAGCACCAGGTTCATCAGCGGACCCATGACCAGCACGACCAGCCGTTGCCAGACAGGTTTGTTGGCGAACCAGCGGTGCTCGGGGACGCCGCCGTACTCCTTTTCGCGCTCCTCATCGGACAGCGGAACGTCTTCCTGTCCGGCCATCATCACGAAGCCGCCGAAGGGTATGGCACTGATGCAGTAGTCCGTTTCACCGACCTGAATGCCGAACACGCGCGGCGGCATGCCCAGGCTGAAGCGCTTCACGTAGATTCCGCACAGCTTTGCCGCAGCGAAGTGTCCCAGTTCATGGACAAAGATGAGCAGGCTCAGCACAGCAAAGAAGATGAGCAGTTTGAGCAGGAATGGCAGCAAAATGGTCAGCATGTTGTTCTCAGTTCCATTTCAGTGATCACCGCGGCCGCCGCAGCCCGGGCCCGGCGGTCCGCATCGAGCACCGATGCGAGGTCATACGAGGGCTCCGCCGGGCAGCGGTCGCACACTGCGGCCACCACATTGGCGATGTCGAGGAACGGCAACCGCTCCGCGCAGAAGGCGGCCACCGCCTCCTCATTGGCGGCATTGAGCACGGCGGTTGCCGTGCCCCCCTCCGCCGCGGCCCGGCGCGCCAGCGCCAGACAGGGGAATTCGTCAAAACAGGGCTCTGCAAAGGTCAGCCCCGACAGTGTTTTCAGGTCCAGCCGGGCGATGGGTGCGGAAGCGCGTTCGGGCCAGGCCAACGCGTACAGGATCGGGGTCTTCATGTCGGTCACGCCGAGTTGGGCCAGAATATTGCCGTCATTGAACTCGACCAGGCTGTGCACCGTACTTTGGGGGTGGACAACCACCTCAATCCGGTCCTGCGGAAGGCCAAAGAGCCACATGGCCTCCACAATTTCAAGGCCCTTGTTCATGAGCGTGGCCGAATCCACACTGATCTTGGCGCCCATTTTCCAGGTAGGGTGGCGCGTTGCCTGGGCCGGCGTGATGAACTGCAGCGCCTCGCGCGGCATCCCGTAAAAGGGCCCGCCGGAGGCTGTCAGATGAATGCACCGGAGGTCCCGGATGTCATTGCCCTGCAGGCACTGAAACACGGCATTGTGCTCGCTGTCCACGGGGAGCACGTCGACGCCGCGCGCGCGGGCACGCTCCATGACCAGCCGGCCGGCCATCACGAAGGGCTCCTTGTTCGCTACGGCCACGCGGTTGCCCGCGTCAATGGCCGCCAGCAGCGGGGCGAGGCCCGCCGCGCCGACAACCGCGCACAGGACTGTGTCTGCGGGAAGCGCGGCGGTTTCTTCAAGGCCGTCGGGCCCCGACAGCACGCGGCATCCGGGTTCCATGGCGCGCAGGCGCACCGCAGCCGCCTCGTCGCAGAGGGCGGCTGTGTCGGGCCGAAATTCGCGGATCTGCTCATAGAGCAGCTCCACGTTTGAGTGTGCCGCCAACGCGCCGACACGGAACATCTCCGGGTAGCGGCGGACCACCTCAAGGGCGCTGCGGCCGATGGACCCGGTTGAGCCCAGAATCGTGATTTGGCGTGGTTCTTCGGGACGGATATTCATGGTGTGGCTGCGCCTCAAACCTCCCGTCCGATGCCGGCCAGGTAATCGTCCACGGTGCCGCGCGCCTCGGAGCGGCGCCGGAGGAGGTCCTTAACCTCACGGGCGGTGGACATGCCCAGCGCCTCGATGGCCACCTGGCGCGCATCGGCCATGCGAATAGACGCAATTTCGGCGCGGATCACGGGCAGCACAATCGGGGACATGCTCAGCGAGGTGACGCCAAGCCCGAGCAGCAGTTCAGTGTACAGCGGATCGCCCGCCATCTCGCCGCAGATGCCGCAGGGAATGCCCCGGGCAACCGCTGCCGTCGTGACGCGGCTGATCATGCGCAGCACGCCGGGGTGCGCCGGTTCATAAAGGTGGGCGATCTTCTCGTTCACACGGTCCACGGCAAGCGAATACTGGATAAGGTCGTTGGTGCCGATGCTGAAGAAGTCGCATTCCTTGGCGAGCAGATCGGCGATCATCACGGCTGAAGGCACCTCAATCATCGAGCCGACCTTGATGTCGTGGTCGTAGGGGATGCTCGCCTCGTCGAGGTCTGCGCGCACCTCTTCGAGCACGCTCTTGACGTCCCGCAATTCCTCGACGCCGCTGATCATGGGAAACATGATGCGGACGTTGCCGTGGGCGGAGGCCCGCAGCATGGCGCGGAGCTGGGGCTTGAAGATGTCCGGTCGGGCCAGGCAGAAGCGGACGGCACGCCAGCCGAGCTGTGGATTGTCCTCGTGCAGCACCTGCAGGTGCGCCACCAGCTTGTCGCCGCCGATGTCAATGGTGCGCAGCGTCACCGGCATCGGACGCAGCGCGCGCGCCACCTCGGAGTAGGCCGCGTACTGCTCCTCCTCGCCGGGCACCTCGTTGCGGTTGAGGAACAGGAATTCCGTGCGGTACAGCCCGATGCCTTCGGCGTTGACCTTGAGGCTGTGGGGTATTTCAATGGGCAGCTCTATGTTCGTCTGGGTGAGAATCTCGACACCGTCCGCGGTGCGGGACGGGCCGGTTTCCGTTGCGCTAAGCAGGGTCGCGCGGCGCTCTTCAAAGCGCGCCTGGGCGCGCCGGTAACGCGCGATGGTCGCGTCTTCAGCGTTGACGATGACCGCACCCACGGTTCCGTCGATGATGATGGTGGCACCGGGCGCGACATGGCTGCTGAGGTGCTGCACACCCACCACGGCCGGTATCTCCAACGCCCGCGCGAGAATGGCCGAATGCGACGTGGCGCTGCCCACATCCATCGCAAGGCCGAGCGTGTTTTCGGTGTCCATGGAGGCCGTGTCGGAGGGCGACAACTCGTGGGCCACCACAATGCTCGGTTGCGGCAGGGATTTCAGATTGGGTTTTTCCACATGCAGCAGATGGCCGAGCACGCGGTCGGTCACGTCCACCAGGTCGGCGGTGCGCTCACGAAAACGGGGATCCTCGACGGCTTCCATGGCTTTGATATAGCGTTTGGTAAGACCGTCGAGAACATACTCGACATTCTTGCGGTCCCCGGCAATCCGCTCGCGGACCTCTTCGTGGATTGCCACGTCGTCGAGCAGCATCAAATGGGCGTAGAAAATGTCCGCATGGGTCTTTCCCAGGCCCTCCGTGGTCTGCCTGATCAGGCGCACCAAATCCTCGCGGGCGGCGTCTACGGCGCGGTCAAAGCGGCACAGTTCCCGCTCGGGGGCGTCTATGTCATACTGCGGCACCTCCCACCGGCTCTTGAGAAAAACCAAGGCCGGGGCGATTACGATGCCAGGCGACACGCCTATGCCATGCAGGGTTATCTCCACAGGGGGGACTCCATTATCTTAACGTCAGTCCTCGCCAAACCCGGAGGCGAACATCTGGCGCACCGCGCTCATGGCCTCTTCGGCGTCCGGGCCGGTGCAGGTGATCGAAAGCCGGCTGCCCCGGGCCGCGCCCAGCGTGAGCAGCCCCATGATGCTCTTTCCGTTTACAGTGTTGCCTCTGAAATGGATATGGACATCACTTTCAAAGCGCAGCGTTGTCTGCACCAGTGCGGCCGCGGGCCGCGCGTGCATTCCCAACGCGTTAACCACCATGATTTCTTCCGTTACTTCCGACATACAACTCATGTCCTCTCCATTCGCGTCGTCCTGGCTGGCAGCTCAGAACTGTGATACTTCCATCCGGACCGTGCAGGTAAACACGCCTTCACCGCTCTGGTCCAGTCGCCAGGTGGGAACCACAACACATCCCTGATGCACCCGTTCCTGGCCGCCCTCGGACTGGCTTACCGTCTCGATGGCGAACCGGTGCACCCTGGCGGGTTTCGAAAAACGCCACCCGCACTCCAAACGCTGCCATTCGTCCCTCGCCGCGATATGGGAAAGGCCGTCATGGCAACCGCGCGTGCCGAGCATCGCGCGGCCCAAGTCCGTGCCGTCGGATCGGTAATATCGGTCCTGTGCGGAACCGGTCAGCAGATTCGCGGCAAACTCGACGCCGAAGAAGAGGTTCTTCGGCCACGCACCGCCGCAGGCGATATCATACCGGATTTCAACGGCGGATTCACCCGCCGCAAGGCTGACGCGCTTGGAAACACATACCGGAACCGCGCCTTCATCGCTGTGCACGGTCCCCTCGCGCCGCAAGGTGAGGCCGTCCTCTTCGCAGACGGCCGTATAGACACCCTTGGCAAAATCGCCATATTCCCGCGCGCGGTTGCACCAAAGGCTGTCCGGAGTGGCCGACGAGTCTAGGAACCGGTCGCGCAGTGAAACGCGGCGCCACGGGTCGTAGACAAGGTAGTTGTCCAGTCCCGCCTCCTTCGCCTTGACCATCTCGTGAATGCTCAGGTCGCCCTGCGCCGATTCGCCTATCTGAACGGCACCCCTGCGCAGAAGATCGTGGTAGGGTTCGTCGCGGCGCGTCAGCGTGTTGATCATGTTGAAGGGTTTGGGTTTGAAATCCGCCTCAAACAGGGTTCCGCCGTCGGTGGGACTGAAGAAGAGGGTCAGGGCCGAGTTCTCCAGGATGCATTCGGCGTTGCCGTCACCGTCGAAATCGGCCTGCTCGACGGTCACATAGCCCGCTCCACGGTCCTCCATGGCGTCCATGGCGTTGTCCGCCGCGACAATGCATTCGTAGAGCGCCGTACGCAGATGGTTGAGGTACAGGCCGCCGAAGACGCCGTGCCAGTAGGCGCAGTTGCACTGCCCCTGGTGGAGCAGCCGTTCGGCGTCGTCAAAACGTGGGTCGCCCGTGCAGGCGGCGCGGAGCCGTTCGAGCCGGTTGCTTGCCCGCAGCATGCGTTTCTGGATGTTGTTGGACTCATCGTATTTGGCCAGAAAGTTGCGCCAAAATCCGCCGCGCAGGAACGGGGCGGTCTGCCGGTAGAGGTCCGGATTCTCTTTAAGAGCGGCGCGCGCATCGCCCAGGGAGCGCTGCATGGGGGTGGGCAGCGCCCAGACCATCATTTCCTCGTAGGATGCGCAGGTCAGGTAGGTGCGGCCGAGCGCGGGGGAGCGGTCAATATAGTCCGCATAGGTGGTGGTGGTCAGCCAGTCCTTGTTTTTGGTGAGCGCCGTGAAGAAGCGTTCCAGCCAGCCCTCGGTGTACACGCTGCCGTGGGTGCCCGGCCACACGCCGAATTTCTCGTAATCATCATGCAGCACGGCGCATCGGCCGCCGTCTTCCGTGGCCAACCCGCGCAGGTGCTCGATGGTTTCCTCCACCGCATGGAACGGCACCAGATACCGAAGCGTTTCCTGGATGGGAAAGGCCTTTACGGCCATGCCCTCGTCCTCGGTCATGTAATAGCCGTACAACTGATCCGGCCGCAGTCCCGAACACAGGAAATGGGTGTCATCGAGGGCGGTGTATTCCACTCCGGAGCGGGCCATAATTCGCGCCATTTGCGGTTCCCACACGCGCTCCGCCAGCCACATGCCGCGCGGGGCACGGCCAAAGCGGGTCCGGCAATATTCGCGCATGCGCGTGATTTGCGCCACGGCGTCGCGTTCCGGAATGGCGCAAAGCAGGGGCTCATAATATCCGCCGCCCATAATCTCGATCTGGCCGGACGCACTCATCCGGGCAAGGCGGTCCAGAAAGTCCGGCCGGTTCTCCTCGAACCAGTCGAACAGCGGACCGGTAAAATGCAGTACGGCGCGCACGGAGGGAAAGCGTTCCAGCACGTCGAGGAAGGGCCTGTAGGACAGATCATAGGCCTGCTCAAAGACAAACCCGAAATTGCCGACGGGCTGGTGGGCATGGCAGCCGAAAATGAGGTTGATTCGCCTCTTGCCCGGCCGGTTTTCCGGCAAAGTATCTTCCGAATCCGTTATCATCCTGCCTGTCCCCGGTTGTTGCGCATGATGTCCTCATTCAGGTCACGGGCGGTGTGGACGCCCATCTCCTTGAGGCGCTGGTTCAGCGCGGCGACCTCAATGATAATCGCCACGTTACGCCCCGGCCGCACCGGAATGCGCATGTAGGGGATCCTTACCCCGATAATGTCCACATAGTGTTCCTGGAGGCCGGTCCGGTCATAGGCGGCCTTGTCGTCCCACTCTTCCAGTTCCGCGACCAGACCAATTCTCTTGAAATTGCGGACCCGTCCCACGCCGTAGAGCGCGCGCACATCGATGATGCCCAGTCCGCGGATTTCCATGCAGTGCTTGACGGTCCGGTTGGTCTGGGCATAAAGATAATCGGCGCGACGGCGCTTGAGTTCGACCATGTCGTCAGCCACGAGCCGGTGTCCGCGCTCGACCAGTTCCAGCGCGGTCTCGCTTTTGCCGATGCCCGGCTTGCCCACGACCAGACAGCCCACGCCGTACACGTCCACCGCGGTGCCGTGCAGCACCGTTTCGGGCGAGAACTCCTGGGTGAGGTAAAGGATGATCCGGCTGATGACCTCGTCGGTGCTCATCGTGGAACGTAGCACGGGCACGCCGTACCGGTTGCACATGTCGAGCAGCATGGTCTGCGGCATCAGGTTGCGCGAGAGCACAAACGCCGGTATCTCGAATGAGAACATGTTGTTCAGCCGGTTCGCCAGCTCCGCCGGGCGCATGCGCTCCATGAAATGAATTTCGGTGTTGCCCAGCACCTGCACCCGGTCGTTGGCGAAATAGTCCAGATAACCGCTCAGGGCAAGACCGGGACGGTTCACGTCCCAGGAAAAAACCGGCCGTTCCACACCCTGAAAGCCTGCCAGCAGCTCAAAATCCAGGTCCTGTGTCATGTGTTCAAGCATGCGCGACACAGGGATGAACTGTTTCCGTTTGACCTTGAGTTTGGTCAGGTCCATTTGTTCGCCTCCTGCCCGGGCGTACACCTTTCCCCCGTGGGGGAAGGGTGTTTTCTGTCAGGCGGTCTCCTGCGGATGCTAGAACTCCGGTTCAATCAGTCCGTAGGTCTTTCCTCCCCGGGAATAGAGAACATTGACCTGGGAGGTCTCCAGGTTCGAGAACACAATGAACGGGTCATCCACCAGTTCAAGCTGCATGACCGCCTCTTCGAGGCTCATCGGCTTCAGGACCACCTTTTCGCGGTTGACCACGAGGTGCTTCTCATCGGGCAGCTCTTCATGATCGCCGTTGCCGTTGGTCGGCTCCACGGCAATGATTACGTGCTGGTAGGAACGTTCCTCGCGCGCGGTGCGGGGCTGATGGCGGTTTATCCGGTCTTTGTACTTGCGGGCCTGCTTCTCCAGCCGTTCCAGCACCGTGTCCACCGAGGCGTACATGTCCGGGGTGGCTTCCTTGCTGTGAATGCGCACGCCGTTGGCGTGGAGATTGACCTCGGCAATGTGCCGGTGTTTCTCAACGTCCAGGATGACGTCCACGTCGATTACCTTGTCAAAATGCACTTTCACCTTTTTCAGCGCGTTCTCGATGTACGCCTTGAGCGCGTCGGTCAGGTCCATGTGTCGTCCGGTAATCTTGATGTTCATGGGTAAAGTACCTCCCTGCAAGGTCGTGCTAACACTATAGCCTTCATCACTAGAATCAAATGCTATCATTAGTTTTCACAACCAGTCAAACGCTTTGGTCATTTTCGCATATCCACTTATTGATTATAACAACATTAGCAATGCATTCATTGCGGACAGATGAAAATAGGTGACCGCATCCGTCTATTCGCTTTTTTATCAACACTTGCAGAACAGTCAATAATTTCCTATAATGGATTTGGAACACTTGGGGCATGCCCCGAACCACAGGACGCGAAACGGTGTCCATGGATACACGGCAAAAACAAGAACGGATTGTTGAGGCGGTTCGCCGGGGTTTGGAAGGCGAGGCGGCGGTGGCCTTTGTGCGCCAAAGCGGCTTTCTGACCACGCCGCTGGGCCTGGTGCGCCATCTCCGGGCGCTGGGCGGCCGCGCCCGCATTCTCGAACGCATTCATGAAGGCAAAAGCAACGTGGAGATACTCGAATTACAGTTTCCCGCCGAACGCCTGTCGCGGCTTCAGTCCGCACCGCAGGAACAGGCGGACCTTTTTGGGGCGGTGGACCTTTCCCATGAACCTGTCAGCCTGCCCAGTCTGCTGCCGGGCGACTTTGACTCTACCCGGCTGACGCTGCGGGTGCCGAACGACCTCTACCATGCGTTGGGCATTGCGGCCCGGGTGGAGGGGGTTAACCGCAATCAGTTGATCGTGGACATCCTCACTTCGGTCCTCTCGCGCACACCTGGCTTGGAACGCTTCCCAGATGCGGACTTGCCCGAGGAAGACGATCAAATATTAGGGTAATCTTGTGCGCCCGGCGCGCAGTGTGCGAAAATATCGAAATTGGCCCGATGCGGCGAAGGCCGCAGGCGGAGAATCCAGAAGTCGGAAAAAGGAACAGATAGAGCGTGACAATATAGATGCGTTGCAGCGACCCGCCCGACCTTTGGTGGGAGAATCTTCGAAAAGATGAATGAAATCGCTGGACGGTCGTATGGATATGCGTCCCGACCAGGTCGGGAGCTGGAACTTTTCCCGTTTGCGCGGGATTAAAATACACTAAAGCCAAAATCTGGCTGTTAGGAAGGTATTATGGCGGAAGAAATGAGCAATATTGCGGCATTCCGCAGCGAGGCACCCCGGTTGCGGGATGCCGACATCCCCCTACCGTATGCCCAATGGACCGATGAGAACCTGATGTTAGAGCACGGACGCGGCACCGAGGCCGCGTTCGAGGAACTTGTCCGCCGTTTTCATCGTTCCGTCTTCAACTACATCTACCGCATGGTGCAGAACCGCCACGTCGGTGAGGAATTGACCCAGGAAGTGTTTATGGCGCTCGTGAAGAACGGCGACCGGTACACGCCCACGGCCAAGTTCTCGACCTACCTCTACACCATTGCGTCCAATATTGTTTACAAGGAATGGGCCCGTCAGAAACGCCGTCCGAAGATGTTCAGCCTGTCGTGGTGGAGCAACGACCACGACGGCGAGGGCGAGTCGCCGATTGACACCATCCGCGACGAAAGCGCCTGCGTGCTGACCGCGTTCAAGCGGGGAGAGATCTCCGAGGCGGTCAATGAGGCACTGCACAAGATTGCCCCACACTACCGCGAGTCTTTCGTGCTGAAGCGGTTTCAGGGCCTTTCCTACGAGGAAATCGCCGAAATCACCGACTGCCCAATCGGCACGGTGAAATCGCGCATCGCGCGGGCCGAGCAGGCGTTGCGGCCCTTCCTCGAAAAATACCGCGAATACGTCTGATACAGGACGGGACAGCATGGGCATGAACCTCGAACAGACGGTGCTTCGGCATCCCCCGCGCCAGGAATTGGTGGCGTTTGCGGAGTCGCTGGTGGACCGCTCTTCGTCGGTGTCGGCCTTTCTGGCCGCACATGTGAATTCCTGTCCGCGCTGCACCGCCGAGGTGCGCGCCATCCGCGCAAGCCTTGAGTTTACCGCGTCAGCCTCCGCGCCGGAGCCTTCCGGTGATCTGGCGCGCCAGATTCTTGCCGGCGCCCGCGAGGTGCGGCTCCAGGCACCTGAAACGGGCAGAAAACATCCATCATTGGCAGGGTCCATCTTCCGGGCCGCCGTCTACGTGACGGCCACGGCCGCGTTGGCCGTGCTCACTTTCGGCATGGCCGTGAACACCGGAGACGGTGGCACGGCATCGCATTCCGCCCTCCGGTCCGCACCCCAGACCGCCCAGTCTCCCGACACGGTCACGCCCGAATCGATACGGCGCAAGACCGGGGCCATCGAGCGGCTTGCCGCCGCAGTGTCCCGTGCGGACAGTCCGCCGCGCACGCTGCGCGAGTGGGAGCGTCGGCGCGCGGTGGAGGGCGTGAGCCAGGACCTTAGCGCGGCCCAGGCCGCGCTGGAGCGCAATCCGGGTTGTGCCCGTGCTGGCGAAATGGTTCGGACGCACTTGGACCGGAAGGCAAACGGTCTGCGTGACCTGTTCGTGGAACGCACGCTCTGAGCAGGGGCGCGTCCATGAGAAACAAGGCACACCACCTCTTCCTTCCCCTGTCCATCGCAGTGCTGGTCTCCCTTACAGCGGCGGCGCAGACCGACTTTCTGCAGCGCATGCGCGCGGGCATTGAGGGCGCGGCCCGCGGCATGGACCAGATTGGCCGCAAGGCCGATGAACTGATCGGGCCCGGCGAACCGCTGTTGGGCGACGCACAAAGCTCTCCCTACACCGAGCGGCGCAGCTTTGCCGAGCGCTATCCCACCGGCGCGGCGCCGGTGGTGTCGGTGTCCAACGAGTTCGGTGAGATTCGCGTGGACACCTGGAATGAACGCGTGGTGCAGGTGACCGCCGAGGTTACCGCTGGTGCGGAGACGGCCGAGACGGCCGCGAAGCTGGCCCAGGCCATTGAAATCAAGGTATCCCCCGCAGAGGACCTTGTCGAAATCAAGACGCTATTTCCCGAAACCCGTCGCGACATGGGCCGTATCTCGCTGGCGGTGCAGTACAAGATAACCATTCCGCGTGATGCGAGCCTGGTGGCGGACAACTTCTTCGGTGACGTGGCTGCGCACGGCATCGGCGGATTCATCGGTTTGGATGTGCGCTACGGGGGTGTGGACATCAGCGGGGCCGCCGGCGCGGTCCAGGTCCGGTCCCACGGCGAGTTCCCCGTCAAGGCCGCAGGCCTGGCGCAGGGGGGCAATTTCCAGATGAAGGGCGCGCGCGCCGATATCAGCGACGTTCGCGGCGACATCCAGATCAGCAATTTCGGCGGCAGCGTGGCCCTGTCCAAGCTGGGTCCCGAGTACAAGGCCGACATCACCGTGGACAGCGGGCGCGCGGACATCTCCATTGACCCCGGCGCAAATCCCGACGTCAACGCCACGGTGGTCTATGGCAAGCTCAGCAGCGATCTGGACCTTACCCGGTCGGGCCAGGGTGACCGGATCTTGGCGCGCCACCCCAGTGCCGACGCGAAACAGCGCATGACGATAAACGCCTCCTTTGGCGATGTGACCATTGATGTGCGCGGCGTGGGGGCCGTGGCCACGCCCGGCGGCAAGGAAGGCCAGGTGTTCAACGGCACGCGCGAGGAGCGCGCGAAAATGGCCGAGTCGGACACGCTGCAGATTGACGCGTCGATTGCGGGCAGCGTGCGGGTGGAAGGCATTGACGAGGATAATCTGCGTGTCACCGCCACGCGCGTTGTCTGGATGCCGACGGCGGCGCAGGCGCCGCAGGCGCTGGAAGCGTTGCAGATGCAACTCAAGCAGGAGGCCGGAAAGGTGACGGTCACCACCATGGCCGACGGCGACATGGCCCGCTTTGGCTGCACATCCTACCGTGTGGACCTGCTGGTGCAGGTGCCTCGCACGGTGGCCGTCCAGATTAACGCCGCCGACGGCGTGACGTCCGTGGCCGGTTTGGGCGGTGCGGTGGGGGCGAACCAGGCCAAGGGCGAAATCACGGCCGAGCATTGTAAAAGCCCGCTCAAACTCGCCAGCAAACAGGGCGCGGTGCGGGTGTCCGACTGTGCCGGACCTGTCGAGGCGTCGGCCCACTATGGCGACCTGCGCATTGAGCGCGTGTTCGGCAAGGTCACGGCGCAGAACACCGAGGGACGCACCATCATCGAATCGCCCGGCGGCGAGGTATCGGCCCGCAACACCGGCGGCGACGTGCGCCTGCTGTCGCTGGAACCGGTCAAGGGCAACATCGACCTCCATGTGGACAAGGGCCACCTGAGCATTCTCATCGCGCCCGAATCCAGTGCGGCGCTTACCGTCCGCGCCGGACAGGGCCGCGTGCAGAGCAACATCCCGCTCAGCGGGTCCATCGGCGGCGAACGTCAGGAATTCACCGGCCGCCTGGGTGACGGGCAGTACACGGTGCTGTTGGAGGCCGAGGGCGGGGACATCGTGGTGAACTGAGGGAGGCGAGGGAGAAGGGGGGGAGGTTAACCACGGAACCGCACGGAAGGGGATAGGGTGAGGTCGGCCTTCCTTGCGCATCCATCCAATATGGGTTAGACTCTATATATGGGCGGATACGAAAAGATCGCAGCCAAGGTTCTTGGCGGCACCTCGGATGCAAATATCCTTTTTCGGGAGCTATGCGAATTATTGTTGAGGCTTGGTTTTGATGAAAGAATTCGCGGCGATCATCACATATTCACCAACGACAAAGTGGTGGAG
>CAIJOU010000441.1 GCA_903822375.1 Candidatus Hydrogenedentota bacterium | reverse complement strand
TGGATGGTGAATTCAACGTCGTCACCCGCGACGAGACTGTCCGTATCGAGTTGCATTGGAGCCATGGAAACGTGGGCTTTGCCCCTGTCGGCGCTCCAGAAGCCCGTGTTGCACCTGTCCCGTCGGTAGCAGGGCCACTCGGCACGCGTGTCGCGGAGCGCCGGTGTGTCCAGACACAGGAGCAAACCCGATTCGCCGCCCGTAATGGCGGCCTGAAGCGTTGTGCTGTCCTTTGTAAAATGCCCAAACGCCGGCGTGACGCCGATGGTCCGATGCGGGAACTGTTGCTCGAAAAGGAATTGGCCGGACTGGTCAATAACCATGAGGCGGCCGTTCTGCGTGCACAGCACATACTCCAGGCGCCCGTCGTTGTTGATGTCAATCAGTGCGCCCGGCGCCAGCGAACGCCCCTGCATGTCAATGTCCCAGCGCAGGTCGCCGTCTTCAGTGTAACGGTATATCACGCCAAGCTGCGTCGCGATGAATATGTCAGCCTTGCCGTCGTCGTCAAAATCACACACCGAAATCGAGGAGTCCACGCCCCCCCGCACGGGGCGTGTCCACAGCAGACGCCCCTGGCCGTCGACGCAGCCCAGCCGGTCGTCACAGCATGCTGTCACGATGCGCGCGCCGTCCTTCGCCGTCATAAACACCACGGGCGATGACACGATCCACAGCGGCTGCTCCTGCTTGGTCTCGTACTTCCAGAAGGGCGTTCCGTCCGAACGGATCGCGGAAAGCTCCCCTTTGTCCGTGACCACCACGGTCTCTTTGCGGCCGTCGCCGTCGATGTCGGCGACTGCAGGCGTGACCGGCGCACCTGACACCTGCGCCTGCCACAGGACGCGGCCGTCAGCGTAGTCAAAGGCCCAAACTGTCCCGGTGTCGTCCGTCTGAACCACCACGGGACGTCCGCCGGGCTCCAGCGTGTCCACCACCGCTCCGGACCAGACCGACGGCCCCTTGAGCTGCGCCTGCCACACCACACCGCCCGCCCCGTCAAGACAGCTGAGCAGGCCCTGATTGTCCGCCGCATAGAGGAGCGCCCCCTTGTCGGGGGAATGGAAGACGGCCGGGTAGGTCATGAACCGCCCCTTGGTCCGCCACTGCCAAAGGACCTTCCCGGTTCCGTCCAGAACATACATCTCCTCGCGGCCCGCGGCGACTATCTCATCCAATCCGTCGCCGTTGACGTCGGCGGCCACGGCCGTGCTCTCCAGCAGTGTGGCAAGGTCGGTGCGCCACAGCACGGGCATGTCCATAGACCAGGCCTGCGCGCGGGTGTTGGCCAGAAGCAGTGCAAACCCAATCAGCAGGGCGGTTTGTGTCCCAAGTCTTCTGATCATGGCTGGCTGTCCTCGCGGTCGGTGCCGAAAATGGGGCAATACAGGGCTTGGACCTCCGGAACTCCAAGGCGGTTTCCGGTCTAAAACAGATAAGAATACCAAAACAACAACCCGGAACCATGCGCTGTGGATGCCTGTTGGAGCATCCGACGGGAGCCGGTTCCGGGTTGGGCTGTACTGCCGTGCCGGGTCAACTGAAAATGGCTTAGATGCCTTCGATATTAATCCCGACGACGCGCCAGACCTTGTCCGGGTCCTTCTTGAAGGTAAGTTCAACAGAAACCGAGCCCACATCGGCGCTGGCGTCGATCGGGTAAACCGTGGCCGTGCCGGCCTTCTTGTCCATGGTCAGTTTCGCCTGGGTCATGTCAATCTTGACGTCATGGTCCTTGATGGCCTGGGCCGCTTCATCCAATTTCCCCTTGCTCTTGGCCTTTTCGAGCTGGTCGGAGATCTCCTTCTTGCTCGAAACGCGGTCGTTGGTGAAGTCCTCGGAGACGTAATTGAGGATGGTGTCAGTCTTCACCGCCAGCAGGTCGGCCGCAAGCGCCTTGGTCTGCTGCATGACCAACTCTTCGTCTGTGGGCCCTTTCTGTCCGGCCATGCATCCGGCCAACAGCACCAGGACAAGCACAGGCATTACACTGAACATCACAAACTTCTTCATTGTCTACCCTTTCGTCGTTGTGGTTGTGGACAAAAACACACTGATTAGACTGGTCGAAGGTGCCGCCAAGTTTCACCGGCAGTCCTGCCGGAGTAACAACGGCGGCCCCGCCCGCTCCGTACCGCGGGTCGGCGTTCGGCAAGGCCCGGCAATCTGGGGTAGAATGGACGCGCTTCGGCACAACCACCCAGGAGGCCACGATGAAACACGCAATCATCATCGCTTTGTGCGTCGGCGTCGCAGGTTCGGCCCTTGCCGCCGAGGCGCCGGACCGCCAGTCCCGCGCCAGGGAAATCGGCGACCTGCGTTTTGGAATGTTCGTCTGCTGGTCGCTGAGTACCTTCTCGGGATACGAGTGGACCCGCGGAAAGACCTCGCCCGATGCATTTGCGGCAACGGGCTGCGACACGGACCAGTGGTGCCAAGCCGCCAAGGATGCGGGCATGGGTTACATCCTGTTTCTCACAAAACACCATGACGGGTTCTGCCTTTGGGACACCAAAACGACAGAGTTCAAGGTAACGAACAGCCCGCTCAAGATGGATGTCCTTGCCCAACTGCGCAAGTCCTGCGACAAGTACGGGCTCAAACTGGCGCTGTATTTCTCCGAGGGCGACTGGACCTGGCTCAAGAACCCGCCACAGGACGGGCTCATCCCCGGCAGCCCGAATTGGGGGACCAAGGTCTGGGCGTCGAGCGACAATCCTGAGGTGAAGAAGGCGCAGTTGAAAGAACTGGTGACGCAATACGGGCCCATCGAGTTCTTCTGGATGGACCATGCCCAGGGCACGGGCGGGCTGGGGCACAAAGAAACCGATGCATGGGTGCACGAATTCCAGCCCAACTGCTTTGTCGGATTCAACCACGGCGACCCGGCCGGCGAACTGGCGATACGCGAAGTGGGACGGCCCGGACCGGTCGGGGCCGCGGAAGCGTCGGAGTTCAACAAGGAGGCGGAAAAGAGCTATAAGGGCTACCTCCTGGCCGAGTTCACCTATCCCATCCTGCCGAAACATGATGGCGGCGCCATGTGGTTCTACTCACTTCCCATACATGACCGATTGGGCGCCCCGGCCCAGCCGATTTATGACGATTACCTGGGTGCGGTGAAATACGGGAACATCTTTTCGCTCGATGTGGGGCCCGACTATGCGGGCAAACTGCGCGAGGTGGATATACAGACGCTGCACGAGGTCGGCGAGAAGATCCGTGCGGCGGGCGGCACCCCGGCGACGAAGGCGCAAAAAGAAACCCTCTGGCTGTATGAACCCACCGCCCAGGGAACCGCTGCGGCGTATGATGAGGCCATGGCCGCGGCGTGTTTGCAGGGCATCGTGAATCGCGATGCACCGCGGGTGTATCTAAAGCCGGCGAATGTGGAACGGCCAACCTATTGGTTGGAGCTTTTCGCCAAGAAGGGGGAATGGCTCGAAGGACACGAGCAGAAGACACTGGCCGGTTTGGACGGACTGGCGGCACTTGCCGGGGACCGGGTAAAGGGCGCGGTGATATGGGATCCGTCGGTTCCAGCGACCATAAACGTTGCCACCACCATCGCGGGCGTGAAGGACGGCGTGGTGCTGAGCCCCGAGTTGGCCGACCAGGTTCTGGCGAAGTGGAAACTTCCCGTCATTGAAGACCTGCGGGGGCGTTTCACCGGGGCCGAATCGGGCAGCAAGAAGAACGACGCATACCGTTGGGCCGTACGTGAGTACCTGGCCAAAGGACTTTGCTCGGCGCACCTGCTGTGCCTGTTCGAGGACGCCGCCACGTCGCGGGCGGCCGGCGGCACATCCTACGTCGTGACCCGCGACTGGGCAGTCAAGAACCGCTCCTTTGTCTTTGACTTGTCTCCATGGGGCGACGAAAAGCCGAAAGACGACCCCGACCAGGCGCTGGGAACGGACCTTGCCACCTACCAGATGCTTCTGGACGAGGTGCTCAAGCAATCCGCCGGTAAATGCATGACCGAAATGACGGGGTTCTTCTCGTTTTGGAAGTACAGCAACATCCCCGGCTTCGCCAGCAAGCACGAGCCGGTACCGACGGAATGGGAGACGGTCTACCTCATCTCGCCGTACAACTGTTACCAGAACACGGTCTCCAGCGACTGCTTCAACCAGTCCTTCCACAGCCAGGCGCCCTTCACGCCGCTGAAGCAGGCGCGACCTGCACCGGTGGGCGAGGTGGAGAACAAGACCTATCTCTGCTTTCTCATGGCCGACTATGATTCGGCGACGCCGCTGTACGATTTCCTGCCCAAACACTGGGATGACCCGAACCGGGGCAAGCTGCCGCTGGCCTGGGGTATCAACCCGAACCTGGTCGAAACGTACCCGGACGTCATCAGTCACGTTTACGCGACCGCAACGCCGAATGACCATTTCACGAGCGACGCGAGTTGCGCCGGGTATTTCAACCCCAACCGCGTGAAGCCGGACCAGTTGCCGCTTTTCGTCACGCACAACAAGAAATTCTTCGACGCCACCGACATGACCATCGCCCCCATGGTGCTCGACTGGCATGCCCCCACTTCGGCCGTCAAGGATGCGTTTGCACAGTTCGCCCCGGGCGGCTTCGCCACGATTGTGATGGACATGCACAGTAACGTCGGGGGACCGCCCAGGCCGCATGTGTGGAAAGGCATGCCCGTAACCGAACTGCTCAACCACACGTGCAATTACGCCGGTCCCAAACAGACCGCAAAAGCGATGCACACGGCCATCAAGGAGCACGGAAGCACGCGGCCTGGCTTCTATTTTTTCCGGATTGTGTGGGTCTCCCCCACCGCCGTGATGGATTCGCTGGAAGTGTTCCGGAAAGAATATCCGGATATGCCCGTCGAGGTGCTGGACCCGTACAGCTTCTTCGCGTTGTTCGCAAAGAATTACAAAGACGCCGCACCGTGATCCGTAGGGTGTGCGCAGCGAAGCGGAGCGCACCGGGGGACTGCCACCACTTCCACGCACGGACGCGCCGGCGCCGGCAAGTACGGAGACTGGAAGTGGTGGCTGTACCCGTGCATGCGGTCACCGGGCATATAGCATCCAACGAATTGCATCTTACACTGCCTTCTCTGGCAAGGAACTGATAAATGAACCTCGGACGGATCACACAAACACTCGCCTTGCTCGGTGCCCTGTTGTCCTTTGCGGCGTCATTCCATGCGGCGGGAGAAACTCTCCTTAACGTGCAGGACCTGAACAGCCTCCGCGCGAAAGACGCCACCGCCGCTGGCCAGCCCACGCCGATGACCATGGCTCCGGCGCAGTGGATCTGGCTGCCCTGTGAACGCACGCTCTCCAACACCTTTGCGCTGTTCCGCAAGGAAGTCGAACTCAAGGAGGCGCCCGTGCGGGTACTGGGCTGGGTAACGGCGGACAGCCGGTACCGGCTGAGCGTGAACGGGCAGCGCGTGCAATGGGGGCCCGCCCCCTGCGACCCGCGCCAGTTGGATGTGGACCCCTGCGACCTGACGGCGCTCTTCAAGGCGGGCAAGAACGTGGTGGGCGCCGAGGTGCTGTTCTATGGACTCGGCGACGGCACCTGGGCCGCAGGCAAGCCCGGATTTATTTTCCACGCCGTGCTGGAATTCAAGGACGGCCACAAAGAAACCCTTGTCTCCGACAAATCCTGGCAGGTGCTGCTCGACCGGGCGCATCGTCCCGGCCAGTACAAGCGCTGGTACCTGCGCGCGCTGCAGGAGGAATTCGACGCGCGGTTGCACCCGCAGGGCTGGGACTCGGCCGAATTCACGCCCGACGCGGCGTGGATGGCGGCCGCGCGGACGGAGTGCGCGCCGGACAAACCGCCCTCGTGCGGCCCCAAAGACAGCAACGACATGGTCGATCGCGTGGACCCCGCGAAGGGTGCCCTCCGCGCCCGGCAGATTCCCCCGGTGCGCGAAGTGCCGGTGCCCGTGAAGCGTTTGTCGGATGCGGGGCGGGTCACGTGGCTGCGCGACCCCGACGACTGGTTCGAACAGCGCATGGCAAACAGCTTTACCATCGCGCGCGCCGACATGGCCACGGCGCAGGTTGACGGATGGGAACTGCCCGCCACGCCCGACCCGCGCCAGGGAGTGTTCGCGACTCTTGAACTGGAAGAACAGGTGGTCGGTTGGCCCCAGTTCACCATCGACGCGCCGGAGGGCACGATTGTCGAGCTGATGGTCCAGGAGTCGCATGACCCGGTCAAGGGCCCCCTGTGGCTGGACACCCATTTCCACGCGTGGACCCGCTTCATCTGCCGCGAAGGGCTGAACCGCTTTGAGTGCTTCGACTATGAAAGCTGCCGCTGGATTCAGTTGCACGTGCGCAACGCCAACCGTCCCGTCACCGTCAGCGGCGTGGGCATGCGGCGGCGCCTCTATCCCTGGCCCGACACGGCGCACATCGTCTGCGACGAGCCGCCGCTGCAGCGCCTCTTCGACGCGACCGTCAACACGCTCAACAACAGCGCCATCGAAACCTTCGCGGACGGCATGGGCCGCGAACGGCAGCAGTACAGCGGCGACGGCAGTCCGCAAATCTTCGTGGCGCGGCAGGCCATGGGCGACACGCAGCTGTCGCGGCGTTTCCTGCGCACCTTCAGCGAGGGGCAGGCACGCGAGGGCTGGTTCATGGACTGCTGGCCCGCATTCGACCGCCTGGCGAGGGTAATGCAAAAGCAGATCGACGGCGCTTTCTGGGGACCCTTGCTGGACCACGGCGTCGGTTTCAACTTCGACTGCTGGTGGCACTATCTCGACACCGGCGATCTCGACGGCATCAAGGAACCCTATCCGCACCTGCTGCGCTTTGCGGCGTATCTGGAATCGATTCGCGGCACGGACGGGCTGCTGCCCGTGGAGAACCTGGGCATCCCGACGGTGTGGATGGACCACATCGCCTTCAAGAAACCCCGTCACAAGCAGTGCGCGTTCAATCTTTACACGGCGGCGATGTTTAAGAACGCTCTGGCCCCGCTCTGCCGGGCCATGAACGACGACGACAAGGCCGCACATTTTGAAGCATTCAGCGATGCCCTGCTCCAGGCCACGATGACGCGTTTCTGGAACGCGGAACGGGGACGCTTTGAAGACAACCTGCCCTGGCAGGCGGAAGAGAAGGAAGCACGCACCAGTGACCGGTCTCTGGCGACCTCCATCCTCTTCGATCAGTGTCCGGACAACAACACGGCCGCAGCGTTGAAAACTCTGGCGGACGCGTCTGGCGACATGGGCCTGTCCTATCCGGCAAACGCCCACTGGCGCTACTGGGCGCTGGCCAAAGGGGGCCGCACCGATGTAATCGTGAAAGACTGGCGCGAACGCTGGGCCACCATGGGTTCGGTCGTCCTGAACAATACGCTCCAGGAGGACTGGCAGGCCGCGCCGGACAGCACGCAGGAGTGGAGCCACTGTCCCCTGTCCCCGGTATACGTGCTCCTGATGGACATCGCCGGCATCTGCTCCGCGGCCCCCGGTTTCACCAGGTGCACCGTGCGCCCGCAATTGGCGGACCTCGGGCGGTTGGATGTCACCGTGACCACCGTGCGCGGACCCATCCTCTTTTCGGCGGTACCTCAAAACGGCGGCCACCGCGTGACCGTAACCCTGCCCGCGGGCTGCGAAGGCGAACTGCTGCTGCCCGCGACCGCCAAAGTCGAACTGGAATCCCTGATGCCCGACCATCCCCTGGGTCTGAAGCGATACCGCCTTCCCGCCGGCATCGCCAGCACCTTCTTCGTGCCAAAACATTGATCAACCCGCAGGGCGCGCGAAGCGAAACTGCGGGCACCTACGGCCGCCCAGTCAGGCCGCTGGCGGAACGGGGCACCGCTTGGCCAGCATGTCGGCAAAGGCCTGTCTATGTTCCCGGGGGACCGTCAGAACGCCCTGGAATAACCCGAGAAAGTTCTTGCGCTTCCACACCAGCGTGGAATCATCGGCCCAGCGATAGGAACTGATCCTATCCCACCGCAGTAGACAGACGTACAGCCAAATGCCGTTCTCCCTGAGCTGGAGTCGGCCAGTCCAGATAATCAGATAGAGCGCCGGACAAAGGATGCTCAATAGGAATGCCCAAGTCGCGAATGTATTCACCGAACTGCCCAAGAGCCCGACCCCGATGAATTGTGTGACGACAACCAACCCGAGTGCCTGTCTATGCATTGGAAACGGGCCGCAGTCCAGAAGAATGAACCCGGCGACAGTATGCCCGTGAAACCAGGCAACCACGAAGGCCAGAAAGGCTGGAAAAAGGAGCGCCTGCATCGCGACCCATAAGGACGCGATGAAAGGCTGGGAGAATGCCAGCGAAATGGCCGTCGTAGTGGCGCTCAACAATGCCAGTGCGCCCAGACACCCAATCAGGGCATTCTCGCGGGCTATTACCCATTCGGTGGCGGTCATTCGAAGAAATATGACAGGTTCCTTCCAAGAGTGTCAAACGTGTTTATGGCAACCCCCTTAAGGAAAATTCGGCTCGCCGTCGGTTTGGGCGGCCCGGGTGAGCATGAAGAAGGCCGAGTCCGTTGATTGAGGGTAGCGGGCGTATTCAACATGCCCGTCCATGAAGAGCACATTGGCGGCCAGCGGCAGATGGTTCACTTCTTCCGGCTCCGGCTTGCCGTTGTCGGTGCGGACCGTATCCCACATGACGGGTATGGACGAGGTGGACTGGGTGTTGGTGGCGGCGTTGTTGATGTCGGTGATGAGAAAACGCTCGACGCCGTCGCGGAAGCGGTAGACAGTGACGGTTTCGCCGGTGCTGGGCACCCGCAGGGACGCGTCACTGTTGCGCGTGGTGTAGTTGATGCAAACATCCGGGTCAAAGTTGTCGAGCAGATGCGCGTGGGCCATCATATCCTCCGGCGTGGCCACACAGCGCGGCTCCACCACGTAACCCCAATAGACATAGCAGAAATCCGATGTCTGGTAGTAGAACGATCTTCCCTTGACCAGATTGGGCAGGGGATCGTCATTCCAGGTGGGGTCCACGGGCATCCTCAGGGACTCCTTGTCCCACCACTCCTGATTATTGGTGTCCGACGGGCAGAGCAGTATGTGGTGGTCCGTCAGGTATTCGGGGTAAACGAGCGGCGAGTCAAAGGAGGACCAGCAGGTGCGTTCCGGCGAATAAGGGCGCTGATAGGGCACAAAACGGAGCGGAAAGTCGCCGCGGTTCTCCCCCGCATACATGCGGAAGACGGCCCCCATTTGCTTCAGATTGTTTGTGCAGGACTTGCCGCGGGCCGCCTCCCGCGCACGCGACAGCGCCGGAAGCAGTATCGCCGCCAAAATGGCGATAATCCCAATAACGACAAGAAGCTCAATAAGCGTAAATCCCCTGTCCCTGTGCATGACTCCCACTGCTCCCATTGTTCCCCAAGCGGCGACGGCCACGACCCCAACCATGCCGCCGCACGCCTGCGTCATGCTGTCAATATAGCACAGCGGCTGCGAAAGCGCCATCGTTGCATCCCGGAGTCCGCATACGTCATCCCCCCGCGCCTTTTTGCTATAATCCCCCATCCTTTGAACCCAAACCG
>CAIJOU010000440.1 GCA_903822375.1 Candidatus Hydrogenedentota bacterium | reverse complement strand
CGTCGCCGCGGCTTGGCGCATTTGCAATGGTGCTCGTCATGGCCACGCTGGGTCTGCCCGGACTGGCCAACTTCGTCGGCGAGTTTCTGGTGCTGCTCGGTACATTCAGGTCAAACCCCTATGCCGCCGTTTTGGCCGCGCTTGGCACCGTCCTGTCTGCGGCCTATGCGCTGAAGTTCATGCAGCAGGTCTTCTTCGGTGCCCGCCGCGAGACGGGGGCGACGCCAGAGCTCTCGGGACGCCATGCCTTCGCCGCGTTGATTCTGGCGCTGTCGCTGCTTGGATTGGGCCTGCTCCCGGGACCGATGCTTCATGTGGTGGACAGCGGTCTTGAGCGGGTCGGCTCGTTCAGCGGAGTCTTTCCGCCTTCCTGCGCGCGCAGCATACGCAAGATGGCCATTGTGTATGGCCCCCTAACGGGTTCTGGCGACGCTTCCGCCAACGGCACAGCGAATAACGGAGGGTCGAAGTGAGCGCAGCGAACTTCATTGCCCTGTCACCCTTCATCATCGGCGCCCTGTCCGTGGCAACCATCATGCTGGGTATCTCCATCCGCCGCAACCATGCGTCCACGGCGGCGGCCGCGATTGCCAGCCTGGCCGCCATGCTGGTGTGCATCCCTTTCGCCGCCGGTGTCGTGCCGCAGCAGATCACGCCGCTTGTCGTCATCGACGCGTATGCGCTCTTCTGGCTCGCGCTGATTTTCGGTGCGGGTATGGCCACGGCGATTCTGGCGCGTAATTATCTCGAGGAACGCGGCGGGCAGCCGGAGGAGTTCTACCTGCTGCTGCTCATCTCCTGCATCGGTGCCGGGGCCATGGTGTGCAGCCGCCATTTCGCGTCGTTCTACCTGAGCCTGGAGGTGATGACCATTCCGCTCTACGGCATGATCAGCTATCTCTGCTCCGGCAGGCGCGGCGTCGAGGCGGGCATGAAATACCTGATCCTTGCGGGTGCAGCCTCGGCATTTCTCCTCTTTGGCGCGGCGCTTGTCTACAGCGAGGTGGGCACGCTCGACTTTGTGGGCATGGCCTGCGCGACCGTGAGCGCCTCCGGCAGCCTGGTCGTTTTGGCGGGGCTGGCGATGGTGCTGGTGGGGCTGGGCTTCAAGCTCTCGCTCGCGCCGTTCCACCTGTGGACGCCCGACGTCTATGAGGGCGCGCCCGCGCCGGTGACCGCGTTCATGGCCACCGTGTCCAAGGGCGCCGTGCTCGCGGCGCTGCTGCGCTATTTCAGCACGGTCACGCCCACGACGTTCCTGTCGTTGCGGGACGCGTTCAGTATTGCCGCGGCGGCGTCCATGATCGCCGGCAACCTGCTCGCGCTGCGGCAAACCAACGTGAAGCGCATCCTCGCGTGCAGTTCCATTGCCCACGCGGGCTATGTGGCCGTCGCGTTCCTCGCTCTGGGCGACATAGCGGTCCACGCCGTGGCCTACTACTATGCCGCCTATTTCGTGTCGACGCTTGGCGCGTTCGGCGTCATCTCGCTGCTCTCCGCCTCGGGCGCGGTGCGCGAGCGCGACGCGCTGGAAGACTACCGCGGCCTGTTCCACAAACAGCCGGTGCTTGCCTGCATGCTGGCCGTGATGCTGCTTTCCCTGGCGGGCGTTCCATTGACGGCGGGCTTCCTGGGCAAGGTGTACGTGTTCATGGCCGGCATTCACGCCAGGCTTTGGTGGCAGGTCAGCGTCCTTGTCCTTGCGAGCGCCATCGGCCTGGTCTACTACCTGCGCCTCATCGCCATCATGACCGCCGCCCCGAAGGACGCAGACAACACGCCCGACGTGCCCCAACCCGCAGCGGGTCTCGCCGTGAAAGGCCTCTTGGCCGTGTTGACTCTTGCCGTGCTCTGGCTCGGCATCTGGCCCGCCCCGCTGCTCCGCATCATCGAGGGAATACATCTCTCCGCGTTGTAATCGTAGGGTGTCGCGAAGCGAAGCGGAGCGCACCGACCAGCCCTCTTTGCTCCCCTCCATTTCGTCACTCCCGCGATAGGGGTTTTCCGAAGATATGCAGGGTTTCGGAACTCGGCCAGATTACGCGGCGAAAACCCTTTTCCCCGTCTTTCCCGCGGAGGCGGGAATCCAGGCTTGTCAAGGCTTGGGCGTATGTGAGAGCCTGGACCGCCGCCTTCGCGGGGGTGACGGTGTGGTCCGTTCTGTTGCCGCATTGTTGATCGTAGACGGCCGTATTCTTCGGTCCCGAAGGGACCAATGTGAGTAGCCGGAGGTGACCGCAGGGAAGCTCCGGAAAGCAGGTCGCCAACATTTTCATCAACCCCGAATGGGGTTGAATGTGGGGTTCCAACGTCTGCGCGTGCATCCATACACATTCAACCCGCTACGGGGTTGACCGTATCGGTCTTGTGCCGGAGGTGCCCTTCGGTCACCTCCGGCTATTCACATTCTTCCCCTTCGGGGAAGTGCGGGGGGGGCCTGGCCAGAGAGTCACCTCTCTTCACACTGGCATAGAATTACCCTGCAAATCCCAATTCGTCCATATGTTTCTTTGCTGTTATCTCACGCTTGCATGTGTTTCGAGGAAATCTACCACCCGCGGTCTGACGACATCCCGATGCGTGAAAATGGTCATATGTTCACCACCCTCGACGGCGAGAAGTTCGGCGCCGGGTATTCTTGACGCAAGCACCTTGCCGTGCTGTTCGAAGGGTACGAAGGGGTCGGCGGTGCCGTGCACAACCAGCGTGGGAGCAGCAATCTGTTCCAGCGGGTAGTCTCGGGTTCGCGTAATCGTGACGTCGTTGAAGGTTCCCGGCAGTCGCGCGCCGATGCGGTCTCCGCTCATCCGCATCATTTCGTCGAGCAGCGGGCGCACTTCGGGATCTGCAAGAGTACGCGTGAGAATGGCCGGGTCGGTGATGGAACGGCACAGGTAGCTTTCCAGGTCCTGCGACGCTTTCCCCCGCATGAATCGGAGGAGAGCGGGCCAACGGCCCAGGAATTTCAGCAAGTAGAAGGCCATGGGCAGGCGCTCAGTCACTCTTCCGCCGGTGGTGGAAATCAGGACAAGACATCGGCATCGGTCCGGGTGGCGCAGCGCGAAATGAATCGCACTCGGCCCTCCGCCGGAGATGGCCACCACGGCCACTTGCGGAATCTCCAGCGCATCAATCAGTTCGGCATAGACATCGGCTTGTTGCTCCGGAGTCTGCCCAACAAAGAGGAGGGTTCCGAGATAGCCTGGCCGCGATACGGACAGGACCCGAAACTCGGGAGACCCGACGGCGCGGGCAAGGAGTTCGGCCTGATCATATCCGCCCATCGCGCCGTGAAGCGCCAGCACGGTCAACGGGCCCTCGCCGGACAGCGTGTACTCCACGGGTCCGTGCGGCGTGTCCACCATGAGAAGTTTCGGTTGAGTTGAACTGAGGGTACTCATTGTTTCCATACACTCAATCGAGAGTTGTGATGGATTCTACCATGCCACGAAGGTCGCGCAGAATGGCCATCGCGGACACATGGTAGGTTTCGGAACGACGGCATGTCTTGTGTGATCTCTGCGCACCTCCGCGCACTTTGCATCTCTGCGTTCATGCCCTGAAGACTTTTATCGCAGAGGCGCGGAGGACGCAGAGAAGCGCGGAGAAAACTACTTCGCGGGCAGTTCCTCATGTTCGCTGCTCACTATCAGGTCGTGCGCGTCGGTGAGGTTGATGTAGTAGACCGTCACGCCTTCGGGGAGTTCCGCGCTGGCCCGGTTGGCCTTGGTGTCGAGTTGGGCCGGGGCGGCTTCCCATAGCCGGTCCTGCCATTTACCGATGGCTTTGGTGTAGTGGAGTTCGGCCTTGGTGATCGGCTCTTTCGCGGCGTATTCCGCCCAGACCTTGTTGCCGTCGCGGCCCTGTTTGGTGACGGTGGCCAGCGGCGTGCTGCCGTTCAGAATGTTGTCGGCGAAGGCGTGGATTTCCTCGGGGTTCTCCCCGGCGCCGCCGTGGCCGTGGGGCATGCGCGGACGGATCGCCAGTGTGTGCGGCGGCTTGGGCAGGCGGTAGGATTTTTGCAGCGAGTCCATGGGGTAGGCGAAATCGTTGGTGCCGGTCACCCAGAGCATCGGCATGGCCGCTTGCGGCAGGTAGACCGACGGGTCCCATAGGCCGAGCCATTTGGCGGACTTTTCCGCACCCATCCCCGCGAACGCTTCGAGCCATGCCGAATTGTCGCCCAGGAAACCGCAGCCGTAGACGGGCACGGCGAGCTTGAACCGGTTGTCCACGCCCGCCGTGATGCAGGTCAGGTAGCCGCCCCAGGAGATGCCCGTGATGCCGGTGCGGGCCGCGTCCACTTCGGGGAAGGAGCGAATCAGCGAGTGGGCGAGCACGACGTCGGCCACCGCGTGATAGCTCCACTGGTCGGTCGTGGGCGCGTCGATGTGCTCGAAATCGCCCCAGCCGGCCGGGCCGCCCTGCGCGTCGCGGTCCCACTTGTTGTAGGAGCCGCGCGGCACACACCCGCAGGTGTCCATCGCGATGGCGGCATAGCCGCGGCTGTTCCAAAGGCGTACCCACACGGCGAAGGCCGTGCCGCCGCCGCCGTGCACCAGCACCATGGCGGGAACCTTCTTGCCCGGCTCCGTCTTGGGCACGCCGTACCACGCGAAGACACGCGTGGGCGTGTCCTTGTAAGGCACACCGTCATAAAAGAGCGCGGAGACACCCTCTTCGGAGAAACCCTCGGCGGGCGCGCTTTTGGGCGCTTGGAAGAGGGCCCGTGTGTCCCAGGGCATCGCGGACGGTTCGGCCGCGGGCGCCAAGGCGCAAAGCGCAAGGAATGCGAGGCTGAGCGCGACGATGGACGCGCGGGAGAGGACGTTTCTCGTGTTCATGTGAAGAACCTTTCGGTTGATGTGGTACTCACGCGGCTGTTTCACATCCCTGTCTTGCCCCCGCAAGGGGGTACACAACAATAGCCGCAGGTGAAGCGAAGCGGAACCTGCGGAAAAAGGCCGTTGTTCATTGTCCCCGGAGGGGGCGAACAAGATGCGGCGCGTGGTCCCAAGGTGTTCGCCCCCGTTGGGGAAGTCGTCATTTTTTCCGATAACCACGGGTTCCCTTCGGTCACCCGTGGCTACTATTGTGCGGCCCCTACGGGGCCGAAAACGAGAAAGACCCGTTTCCTCGCCGCGCGGGACTCTCTGTCAGGTATACGGAAAACATGGTCCTGCTACACCGCCACCCGCTGCGTAGCCACGATCTTCACCGGTCCCAGGAGGCCGGACGGCACCAGCGGCGAGTCTTTCTTCCAGAGACGCCATGTGGTGAAGGTGTGGCGGCCTGTCGGGCTCGGCTTGTCGTCTAGCAGCCACTGCGGCCAGGTCTTGAGCGAGCCGTCGGCGTTGCGCTCGGAGTCTTCCGGCAACTGCTCGTCGCCGATGAGCCGGTTGACCCACAGGTTGACCACCTCGACCTCCAGCGTGTTGTCGCCCGGTTTCACCGTGTCCGTAACGTCCACGCGGAAGGGCGGTTTCCACAGGATGCCGAGGTCTTTTCCGTTGAGTTTCACGCGCGCCATGATCTGCACGTCGCCGAGGTCGAGATAGAGGCGCGCGTCCGCATCGGGGAACTCCGCGGGCAGCGTGAAGCTCTTGGTGTAGATTGCGGAGCCCGAGAAATGCCTGATGGCATCGTCGCCGCTGTCGCTCCAGGAGAGGAGCCTGTCAAAAGTGGTCTTTGCCGGAGCGTCCATGCCGGGGGCAAATGCGACATCCCATGGGCCCGTAATCTCGAACGGCGCGGGCTGTGACGCCACATGACAGACCAACGTCTTGCCCGAGGCCGTCTTCAGTATATGCACCCCCGACTGCCAGGCTTCGAGAATGAGCCGGCCGTTTTCGTCGCGCCACAGTTGTCCGACGGGCTCCTTCTCCACCACGGGCGGCGTGGCCAGCGTGATCGCGTCCGAATCATTGCCTCTGGCCGTGGCAGGCTTTCCGTCGACGGTGTATTCCATTTCCAGCGTTTTCACCACGCCCTGCGCGGGGTCGTCGCCCTCGGCCATGCGGGTGACGGGGAAACTGTACACGCCCATGTCGACCAGATGCTGCGCCTTGGCGCACACGTCGCGCGTGGAGGCCGGGTCGGCCAGCACGCCGTAACGAGCCTTGCCGATGACCACCTTCGGCGCGTAGTCGGGCAGTTCGACGGTTTCGTTGTCTCTTCCGGTCACGGTAATGTGCTGACCGCCCACCGTGTACTCGACAACGAGCGATTTCACCTTTAAATAGGCCGGGTCGCCGCCCTGCGCCATTTGGATGACCTTAATCTGATGCGCGCCGTCATCAATCATCTGCTGCAGCTCGGCGCGCACGTCGCGCGTCAGCGCGGGGTCTTCCAGCACGCCGTACACGGCCTTGTCCACGCTGAGCTTCGGCATGAGGTCCGCGCCGGGCAGGAATTCCTGACCCTCGCGCACCGCGGACCGGATGGCCTCTTCCTTGGGCGCATTGCGGAAGACGACGAAGACCGAGCCGGACGCGTCCAAACGAATCGGCAGGCTTGTCACACCATTCTTGTCCTCATACACGGCGGCCAATTCCTGCCGGCCCGTGTCGGGGTGCCACAGTTCGGGCTGCAGGCCGGTGACGCGGAAGCCGCACACGGTGTCAACGGCGAAGGGCTGCGGATTGGCAACAAAATAGACGTCCGCGCCGTCGAGGATGCGGTGAATGCAGCGCAAGCGCGGCTTGCTGATGAAGTCGGGCCGCAGGCCCAGGTCGGCAAAGACCTTCTCCATGGTCACATTCGCCAGCACGTGCTTCTTGCCGGGGTCCGTGTTCCACAGTTCGGCCGCGAGCGCGCGGATTTCCCCATCGCAGCCGGGGAATCCGGCAAGACTGGGCGAACGGTCCGGGGGCGTGCCGACCACGACGGCGCCCGCCTCGACCAACGCCTTGACCTTGCGCATCAGACCGACCGTCATGCGGTCGCTGGTGGGCAGCACCAGCACGCGGTACTGCATGCCGCCGGGCAGCACCAGTCGCCCGTCGCGCACCTCCATCTGCATCGTAATCTCTTCGGTGGCCGAATCGAAGTCATACCCGGCGGGCAGCGGCGGGTTCAGATTGCCGCGCGGCACGGCGTCATTGGGCGCGCTTGCGCCGATGCAGTAGGCCACGTCGGCCGCGAAGCGGCCCTGCTGCAGCAGGAACTGGCAGCGCGCCAGGTATTCGTGCCAGGGACCGCTCACGTTCCACCAGGTTTCGGTGCGCTCGTAGTGCAGGCCCCAGGGGCCCATGGTCATGCCGGGCGCACGGTCGAGCCAGGGCTGCATGGCGTAACGGTGGAACACGAAGCGGTTCACGCCCTCGCAGAAGGACTGGTCGCCCAGCGCCTTGATCGACCACGGGTGCTGTTTCCAGCGTCCGCTTTCCTCAGCCGCGGTGAAGCTCTCCGCCGGGACGATGGGGTGCCCGTAGGTGTGCGCCGCAGAGGACATGGTCTTGCCCAGCTGCATCGCGCTGCCGCCCATCCAAAACTCACTCATGGGCATGTCGGCGCGGCCGGCGTAGACCAGGTTGTCGAACACGCAGTCGCCGTAGGCCTCGATGGACAGCTTGATGCCGTTGCGGTTGCTCAGTTCGCGCAGATGGCCCGCATAGTTGTCGGCCACGAGGTCGCCGATGGTGAGGCGCATGTCCCACAGGAAACGCTCGGAGACTTCGGCGTTGGTGATGGCGCGGCCCGTCAGGATGGGCAGCAGCGGCAGCGGGTCATAGCCGCGCCGCTCGAGAAAGTCCTCGCGGAACCTGGGCGTCCAGTTCTGCGAGCCGACCTCCCAACTGTCGATGTGCGTCATCGTCAGGCCCCTGCCGTCCTTGCCGACCAGCGGGCCGCAGTCGTCGATGAGCTTTTTCATAAGTCCGTTGAAATGCGCCTCCACGGCCTCCTTGCTCAGCTTGTCGCATTCCAGGCCCGTGCCCGAGGCGGGCGAGGGGGCGTTCCGGGCGCCCGTGGTCGTGTGGCCGAAGCGGAGGACCGTCCACTTTCCGGGCGGCACGTCCCACGCGAGGCGGCCGTCGGCGCCCATTTTGTCGGACAGGTCGATGACCTTGTCACGGGCAATGGCGAATTGTGCGGGCAGGCTGGCATCGCGCGTGGGCAGGCCGGCAAACTGCCATACCCGGCCCGACTTGCCGTCCACGTTCTCAATGCGGAATTCGGCGCCCAGCCGCAGTTCGCCGAGTGCCAGTTTGTCGGCGCGCGAGTCCTGGTGGGTGATTTCAAAGCGCCAAAACTTGCCCGTGGCGGCGGGGAAACTGGTGGACGGGCTCGCCGGCGAGAATTCAAACTCCTTGACGGTCCGGAACGCCTGTCCGTCGTCGGAAGCCTGAATGCGCGCGTGAACCTTGCCCTGCCCCTCGGGCACGGCAAGCGTGGCCGTGCGCGCCTCAAAAGGCTGCGCGAATTCTATCTGGACCCCATTGTGCCTGCTGCGGCGTGGGCTTGGGCAGCGATACGGTGGTGCCGGGATTGCCGTCGATGAGCAGTGCGGGATTCATGTCCGGTCCCGTTTCGCTGGCGCTGATTTTGGGGGACAGGTCGGCCATGCGCACCGTTTCCCCGTCCGGCGTGGGGAAGGCCAGCACGGCGATGTCCTTGTAGAAGTCCGCCACGGCCTGCGGCTGCGGCAGCACCTCCGCGAAGGCCTTCGGGCCGTCCACGGACGTCTCGGTCCACACGACCTTCTGCATGGCGTGCTCGGGTGTGTTCCACGGTCCGCCGCTGCCGCACCAGCCCGCGTCGTTGTTCATGTTCACTTCCAAGCCGAGACGGTCCGCCTCGGTCACGGCATGCTTGAACAGGTCGCGCCATTGCGGGCTGGCAAAGGGGATGGGTCCGGTGGGGGTGCCCTGCGCCACCTCCATGATGAGCACGCCGCCGATGCCCACGCGCGCCATCGCCTCCAGGTCGGCCGTGATGCCCTCGCGGGTGATGTTGCCGTCAATCCAGAACCAGTAGACCCAGGGCCGCGCCGAGGCAGGCGGCGCGGAAAACTGCGCCGCGAGGTCCGTCGCGGCCGGGGCCGCATTGACTGCGGTGCAGAGCACGAGCAGGAGGAGGGCTGTTTTCAGCACAGGGTGAAGTCTCATGGTTG
>CAIJOU010000439.1 GCA_903822375.1 Candidatus Hydrogenedentota bacterium | reverse complement strand
CGCATTGTGGTGCCTGGGCTACTCGCATGCGCCAGACTACATCGATTGGTGGAAGATGTGGGAATTGAATGCCGGATTCTATCTGGGTCTGCTCTACGCCGCAGCCCTCCATTGGGCAACGGGGCGAGTTGACACAGCCCACCATCTGAAAGGAGACCCCATCGCGGGAGATACGCAGGTGGTCCCGTTTCCCAATTTCCTGGAACGGCGACGAAGCATCTCTCTGGTCCTTGCAGTCTTCCTGTTGTTGTTCATCATGTTCTTTGGCGCTTCCAGCAATGCGGGCGTGCTCCTCGGTCTTTACGGGGAAAGCGACGTGGATCAGTACGCATGGCCCCTTGCGCGCGTGGCATTGTTTGCCCCCTTCGCCATTGTAATTCTCGGTGTAACTGCATACAAGATAGGGCGGATAGTGTGGCTTACGCGGCCGCGGACCTGGCATAGCTTCGAGAGCCGGCATATCCCCGAACGCATGGGCGATCTCATGACTGTCATCGGCGTAGTCGGGGCGGCGACGATATGGCCTTCGAAAATCGGCGTGTTGTACGCCCTGTTTCTCTGCATCGCCTTGTTTGCTTTGCATCGGCTCGACTGTTTTTATGACGATACCGATTCGCGTTCAGGCTGCGACCAAGGATCTGCATCAGGTCACTGAGAATTCTGCCGTTCATGTGGCGTAAGGCTGCGTGACTACGGCGAGAAAGAAACAGAAAGAGAAGGGGCCGCATGTCGCTGCCGTCTTCGAACACAAGACCCACAAAGTCAGGCTCTCGCGCAAACCGGAGGCACAGGAGAAAGTTGCGGAATTAATCGCCAAGGCGGTCAAGAAATGCGGAAACCTGACACCAACCTATTTCCAGCAGATTGAGTCAGACAGCTACGGTGTGTGGGCGGAATTCAACCGCAATGACATCTTCGATGCGCAGACTTGAGGCTGGTCGCCAGTTCATATTCTCTGCGGCTGTTCCTGCATCAGCATTCCATTAGCCAAGGCAAGGCTAGGTAATGTCCATTCCAGCCCGCAACAGGGAATCGCGGCTGACCATGCCCTTGAACTCGGTGTCACGGTCGATAACCGGCAGTCGTTTAATCTTGTGGGTAGTCATCAGCCGGATGGCCTCTTCAATCAGCGCATCCTCCTGTACGGTGACCAGGTCGGTCTTCATGATTTCCCCGGCTGTGCGCTTCTGCGCCTCATCCATCACGGCCTTGTGGCGTTTACCCATCTCTGTGAAGGTCAACTTGCTAGCTATGCGGTCCCAGACGCCAATCTTATGCCCGGAAAACAATCTTAGCAGGTCGTGGTCGGAGATCATTCCCAAGAGCCTGGCCGCCTCATCCACAACAGCCACGCGCTGGAGCCCATTGCTGTCAATGATTCGCATGACCTCCTCCAGCGTCGCGGAGGAAAGGACTGTGTGGGTTTCGCGCTGCATGATGTCCTGCACCGTCTTTGCCTCGGCCAGGACGATCTTGTGTTCCTGCATGCCCTTCCAGTCCGGCGTCTGTGTGGTGATTGTGTGGAAAATGTCCCACCTGGCCAGAATTCCGCACACGCGGCCCGCCGCGTCCACAACCGGAACCCGCTTGAGGCTGCGAGCGAGCATAAGGTCCACGGCGGCGGTGAGCGGCTGGTCTTCGGCTATGGTGACCACGGGGCGGGTCATGATGTCCGCCGCCGTCCTGGCTTGGAGGTTTTGCAGAACGGTGTCGAGGTTGGTCTGGCTCATCGCGCCCAGCAGTCCCAGTCGAACCGGCATTCCAGCCCGAGCAATCAGGTCGCCCTGCGTAATAATGCCAATGGGACGGGCCGCGTCGTCCACTACGGGCACCCCGTTGAAATCAGCAGACAGAAGGAGGCGCACGATTTCCGTTGCGGTGGCCCCCGGCGACACTGTCTGGGGCCGGGGCGTCATCACGTCACGCACGAGCAGGTGGGCTGGCACAAGATGCTTCTGGGTCCTGTGGGAGACGACGCTGAGGTCGTGGATGCCCACAACTCCGTCAAGCACCATCTCCTGAACGGCAGGAAGCAGACTTTCCGCCTGCGAGGCAGGCAGGACGATCTCAATCTTAAGGGGCATGTTGAAGGACAGAATTTCAATCCTCCATGTGGCCACATCACCGTTTTCGTAGCAGCCTGCGAGACCCCGTGTCATGATACACCGGGCCGCGAGCTTGCGTTCTTGGACCAGGCTCAGGAGGGCCTCATGAAGCGGCTTTCCCTTCCAGCGCGAGTTCTCGCTGGTGAATATTTCAATGACCCTGTAGTTCATCATGGACACCTCCTTCTAGACTGTCTTCGCCATCCACATGCCAAAGACCACCAGCAACAGTCCACCCGCATTGTTGAACACGAAGTTCAGCAATGCCAAATGCATCGAGCCGCCATTGGCGGCATTGACCGTCTCGACAGCAAAGCTGGAGAACGTCGTCAAAGCCCCGAGAAATCCGGTCACGAAGAACAGGCGCACTTGGGGCGTCAGCCACTCAATGCGCTCGGCCAGACCAAAAAAGAGTCCGATCAGCAGACAGCCGACAAGGTTCACAACCAGTGTCCCCCAGGGAAAGCCACTCCCCGCCAGTCGCACTGACAGCAGGTTTACACCGTAGCGGCAGGCCCCGCCAAGACATGCGCCAAACATTACAAGACACAACCTTATCATACACCACCTACCGCACGATCAGGACAGAGCAATGGGCATAGCTCAGCACGCGCTTTGAGGTGGACCCCAGCAACCATTGTTTGAGGAGGCTCTTACCCCGGTGACCCATAACGATGACATCCGCCCCTTCCTGGTTGGCAAAGTGGATGATCTGGTCGGCCGGATGACCAACACGAACTTCAAAACGGGGTGTTACGCCGGACGAAACTGTCTTCTCGGGCAACTTGGCAAAGTGTCTTTCATAGAATGCCCGGCCGTTTTCGAGAATGGCCTCCGTTTCAACCTCTTCCATCGGTTCCGGCAACTGGACAACCGCAAGCACAACCAACTCGGCGGAATACTTCTGGGCGAGGTCCAGTCCGAAGGCGAAAGCCCGGTCTGCCTGCTCAGAGGTGTCGTAAGCGACCACAATCTTCTTAATCGCAACCATGTTGGACTCCTCCTATGTTTGTCAGGGCTCAGTCTGTTGAATTTGTTCCGGGGGCGAATTGTTTTCTTTTAGCAAATGCCGGGGCAAATAGAATGCATTTGCGATAACAGTGGGAACCACCGCACTGGCTATGACAGCCGCGACCAAATACGAGTATTGGGCCGTGTCTATGATCCCGTGTGTCAGGCCGAACAGGGATGCGATACTCCCAAAGGTCAATCCGGTGGACATCAGCAGCGTGGTATAGAGACTCTCCGTTTTCGCGTGTGCCGGTTCCGCGCCGTTTCTGCGATTGAAATACTGGGTGGCCGGAAGGACGGCGACAAACTTAAAGAGCACCTTGGTCACGAGGAAGACCAGAAAGACCAGCGGGGCGGAAAGCAACGACGGCACCGACACCAATGAACCGGCCCGGATAAAATAGAACGGTGTCAGCAACCCGAAGGTGAGGGTGCGCAGCCTCCGGACCAGGGCGTGGTCCTTGCCGACCGTGCCTGCGAGGACCATGCCGATCATGTATGCGGGCAGCACCGCCTCGCTGCCCGCCCAGAGGGCCAGCGCGCCCATCCCAAACAGTGACAGCAGGAGGTACTTGGCCTCCATCTCAGACGGCCGGTTGCCATAGCGCTTGAAGAATCTTGGAGTCAGCCACGGCAGCACAACACCCAGTACTGCCAGCACGAGAACAAAAACCATCGTCTTGTACGTGAAAGGCGAAAAAAGGAGGCCGAGCGCGATGACCGTCCCCATGTCGGTGACGAAGCACGCCGCCAACAGCGTCTTGCCGTAGTTTGTGTTGTTCAGGCCCAGTTCCAGCATGACCGCATACACCACGGCTACCGAGGTCGTGGACATGGCGATGCCTGCCAGCCAGCTTGCCTGGCCGCTCCAGTGAAGCAGCCAAAAGGCTACGGCGGCGCAGCCGAAGAAAGGCATCGCAAAGCTGGAAAGGCCCACCACAGACGCCTCCTTCCACTTTGCCCGGAACACCACAGGGTCCAGTTCTGCCCCGGCCAGAAATGTTGTAAACGCCGGTCGAGAAGTGAAGCACCCTTTGTGGCGGTCGGGAGCGCGCACCCTTGGTAATCTCTGTCTGTTTCGTGGCATTGGGCCGCGAATGGACACGGGAGCAAACAAGGAGTGTATCGAGACATGGAACAATGG
>CAIJOU010000438.1 GCA_903822375.1 Candidatus Hydrogenedentota bacterium | reverse complement strand
CTTCCTCTCGTTCCCAAGTTGTACTTGGGAACGTCCCCGTCCGCAAAGTTGCACTTCGCCGAACCCCGCGGCTTGGGCCAAAGAAGAACTCGTAACGCCCTTTACCCCTTGACAGATCCACGAAGCCCCTTCTACAATCGTGACAGTGGTAGACACCGTGTGTGAACACCACCCTTTTCAGGGACAGCAACAAGGCCCTCCGGGCCGGGGGATGCAGGGTCATGACAACACACCGTCACAGTATCGGAGGCTTTGCGGCAACGGCACTGCTGGCCACGGCCATGGTCTTCGGGCAGGCCGGCGCCGAGGACCTGATCCCCTTCAACCCCGCCACGGCACAGGCGCAGCAGATCGACGGCTCCTGGAAGGTCGTCACCGACGGCAACCACTGGCTGCTCGATTTCGGGTCCAGCGCGGAGAGCGCACGCAAGGCCGTTGCCGTGATCGCGCACTACGGTCCGAACGCCGTCGGTTATGTCGGTCGCCCCAATCCGGGCATGGAATACTACCTGGTGAACGGCGCGGCCCCCGCCGGGCCGTGCGACGGCGAGGACGCCATTCCCTTCAACCCAGCCAATGTCGAAGCCAAATGCATCCAGAACAGTTGGAAAGTTGTCGACGGCGAGCACTGGATGCTGGACTTTGGCGATGGCAGGCAGCAGGCCGAGGAGGCCCTCGGTATAATCAAGAAATACGGATTCACCCACATCTGCTTCGTGGGCCGCTGCACCGGTTCAAGGCCGATGATGTATTTCCGAAAAGACGCCGCAGCCCCCGTCAAACCCGCTCAGGCGGCACCCGCGGAGACAAAGCCGTCCAAGCCGGCGGCGCCCGCCGCGGGCACAAAGGCAAGGCTCCGTGTGACCGTTATGGAGGGTCAGAACACCCTGGCTGTGAATCCGTCGGTGTCGCTTCAACGGCTGGCCGGCCCGGACAACGCAGTCGAAACGCGCACTGAGAATCCGGCCGTCTTTGAGGTCGAGCCCGGCACCTGCGCCGTGTCCGCAAAGGTGGGCACGGGAGAAGCGACCGCCCCCAGGGAAATTGCCCTGCAGGCCGGGGAAACCAAAGAAATCACGCTGCGCACGGGCACCGGAACCGCGGAAATCACGCTCGTCGCAGGAGGCCAACCGGTCCTGCCCTGTCCAAACATTGAACTGCGCTCCGGAGGAAAACTGGTCAGCGCCGCCTCCCAGTCACCGGCCCGCTTTCAGGTCACTGAGGGCATCTACACCCTTCGCGTCGTGGTCAACTCCAGCCAGCTGTTTGAGGCGGGCGATGTGGCCGTGGCGGCGGGGGAGACTGCGGCCAAAACCGTCGAACTCCCCATGGGCGCGCTGTCCGTTCGCGTTACCGGAACTCCCTACGGCCCGGGCGGCAAACTGCCCTATGTCGAGGTGGATGCCGGCGGCAAAATGATTGCCGCGCTGGTGGACAGCCCCGCCAAATTCCAGCTGCTCGCCGGACCATACGACCTCTGCGTCCTGGACAACGGCGTCAAAAAGGGAACGCAGGCCGTGACGGTCGAAGCGGGAAAGACCAAGGAAATCACCCTGAACGTGCAGGCACCCTGAACCCGGCGTGACCGCCTTTGTTCAACCTATCCGCCCACCCGCTCGAGAACCAAATATCCTCCGCCCGGCGACCCACCCGGGGGCTGCGCGACATACAGTTGCCGGTCGTGAAATTCCAACGGAACCTCGGCGCGCTCGGCCCGTTCGCCCGACTTCGCATTCCAGCGCAGCCACGTGTACTGGTTCTTCAGGAACCACTGGTGCGTGCGAACAAGTTCCCCGGACGGCATGGTTGCATTAACATTGCGGTTCTGATCGAATTCGAGCGCCTTTAAGGACGTGTTTTCCGTGCGCACGATGGGCCCTTTCAATTGATCCGCTGTCCCGACCACCCGCCACGTGCCCATCAAACGCGCCGTCTGCCGCCAGTAAGCCTCGGGACCAAACCGCTTGCGCGCCATACCCTCCAGCGGTCCGTTCTGTAGGGCCATGCTCAATATCGTCACCAGGCACAGCAGCACCGGAACCATGGCCCACAGGCACGCATATCCTTTGCCCACGCTCCATCGCACGCTGGAAGCAGTAACGGTGGTCTCCACCGGCGCTGTAGCCTGCGCCGCCCCGCGCGCGTGCAGCAAAAGCAGTCCCGTGGCAACAGCCGCCGGTATCCACAATAGCAAATGCCCCGAGAGATTGGCGGCATTGGGCACTTCATGAACCGCATACCCGACCACCGTCAGCCACACAAGTACGAGCGTCACGGTAGCGCCCTTACCATAGGCTGACGCGGGCACAAAGCGGCGCCTACCGCGCAAATAGTTCCACAACACATACAAGATAGGCGCCGTGGCTAGCGCCGCGATCAGCACGACCCAACCCACCATGGGAACGCCCAGAAGGGGCTCCGTTCCCGAGGCGTCGGCCCTCGCAAGCCAGGGCGCGGCGTGCCTGCGAAAGTTCATCCACGGTAACACCACCAGCATGACGAACACGGCGTACACGTCGAGCGGGGCGCTGGGCCTGTCCTCCACGGGCGGCACTAGCCCGCCACGAAGCAAACGCCGCACGCCCAACGCCATGGCAAGCCCCATGAGGAAGCCGAAACTGTCCTCCGCAATACGCCACTGCGGCCACGCCCCTTGGAACGGTCCCCAATGCACCACCAGCGGATGGCGGATGAACACGGCAAGCATGAAGGCCAGTCCGCCGCCCAGAATGCCGTACAGGCAAAGCAGCAGCGCGGCGCGGTTGCGGCGCCGAATCAGGTACAGCACCAGCACGGCCAGCACGCCCACAATGCCGCCCCAGCCCTCGCTGCGGTGCAGCGGGGCAAGGCGCAGTCCCCCGAACTTGGTGAGCGCCAGGTAGCCCACCCACCATGCAACCGCGCCCCAGAACAACAGCGCCGCCGCACTGCGGTCTTTCCGACGCAGCAGCCAGTAGACACCGCTCACCGCCAGCGTAATCGTGGCCGCCAGCCAGTCGCCGTCGTGAAACGCGCGCACGGTGAGCGTTTGATACGCTTCGGCCTGCGCCGGCAGGAGTAGAAAGTACAGGTACGCCGCAAAGAAGGCCGCGCAGACGGCCGTGAACGGCCGGGCGAGGCGCTCCAGTTCCGAGCGCGGCTCGGTCAGGGCCAGCCCCAGCACAGCGCCCCCAACGCCCGCCCACAACGCGCCCAAAAAGAACAGCATGGCATAGCCGTACAACACGTCAACCCACGAGTAGGAAAGCACATAACAGGTCTGCTCCATGTAACTGAGCGAACCGCCCCAAGCCCATCCGACCGCGCCGAACAGGCCCGCCGCCACCGCCCGCCGATGTAAATCGGGCCGTCCCGACCCGAGGCACAGCACCATCCCCAGCAGCGCGCCCGGAACCATGGCCCCGGCCTCATGCCCCACCGTGCCCCGGTATCCCCAGCCGTAGGCCATCACAAAAGACGCCAGTAACAGATAAGCAAGCGGTTTTGGAGGGGCTTCTCGGACTGCTGCGTTCATGATATAGTCTTTCGTCGTCGTTGCAGCCGGGCTGCCTGCCGCAACAAATTCAGGTCAAAACGTAGCACACTTGTCGAGGGCATATCATGCGAACGCTTCTTTTCTCTGCACTCTTGGTTCTTTCTCTTTGCGCCGGCGCTTGGGCCGTCTCCGGCCCGCAGGGCGAACTCATCTTCCCCGCCCAGGACAAACACTGCCACGGAAGCAGTCTCGTACAGCTTCCCGACGGCGACCTGCTGGCCTGCTGGTTCTACGGCTCGGGCGAACGCAGCGCCGACGACGTCCAGGTCCAAGGCGCACGTCTCGGCAAGGGGGACACCGCATGGAGTCCCGTGTTCTCGATGGCCGACACCCCCGGATTCCCCGACTGCAACCCCGTGCTTTACGTAGATGCCCAGAAGCGGCTGTGGCTCTTCTGGATCTCCGTGCGCGCCAGCAAGTGGGAAGACTCCATCCTCATGTTCCGCCGCGCCCAGGACTACCAAGGCGCGGGCGCGCCCAAATGGTCCTGGCAGGGCGTCATTGCGCTCAAGCCGGGGGACGACTTCGTCGATGCCATCAAGGAAGACTTCCCAAAGCTGAACCACGATGAGTCGTTGTGGGGCGAGTACACGCCCAAGTATTCCAAGGTGCTGCTCGAAGCGGCCAAGGACCCCCTGAAACGGCAACTGGGCTGGATGACCCGCATCCACCCGCTGACCCTGCCCAACGGCCGCATTCTGCTGCCGCTCTATTCGGACGGGTTCAACCTCTCCCTGGTGGCCATCTCCGACGACACCGGCGAGACCTGGCGGGCCAGCAGGCCCATCGTTGGTCTCGGGCCCATCCAGCCGACACTCGTGCTCAAGAAGGACGGCTCCATAGCGGCGTTCATGCGCGATTCGGGCACGCTGCCGCACCGGGTCCTCACGGCGACTTCCACCGACAACGGTGATACCTGGTCAATAGCGACCGACACCGACGTTCCCAACCCCGGCTCCAGTCTGGAAGTGATCGCGCTGAAAGACGGCCGCTGGGTCATGCTGTTCAACGACACCGAGGAGGGCCGCCACATCCTCACCCTCGCCCTCTCCGACGACGAGGGCCAGACCTGGAAATGGAAACGCCCCGTCGAGCAGGCCGAGAAGGGGAAGGGCAACTATGGCTACCCCTCGCTCATACAGGCCGCGGACGGCAAACTCCATGCCACCTACACCTTCAGCGAAACCGCCAAGTCCATCAAGCACATCACCGTCGACCCCGCCTGGATCACCACCGCGGAATAACGTAGGGTGTGCGAAGTTTTGCAGAGCAAAACGGAGCGCACCATCCCCACTCGTTCCGTATATTCTTTCGGGCACGAGCGTCTTTGGTCCCCCCTCGAGGGGGGCTTGTCCCGCCGAAGCTATTTGGCGAAGGCGGATGGCCCGAAGGGCCGGGGGGTGTAGTTTCAGGTCCCCCTTGGAAGGGGGTGCCGCGAAGCGGCGGGGGATGTGGTTCCTCTCGTTCCCAAGTTGCACTTGGGAACGCACCTGCCCGCGAAGTTGCACTTCGCGTCCATTACCGCCAAATCAAACCTTCCGCCAAGCCAGCGTGTGCCTCTCGCCATGCCGCTTGTCGCTGCGGTTCAGGCAGTGCAAAACCAGCATGCAGTTGCCGTCCTGCAACTGCGCATCCACGAAACCCCGCGGCTTCGCCTCGTCGAAGAGCCAGGCGTTTGCGGGAAGGTTGATGAGATGCAGACCATCCTCGCGCTGTTTCAGCGACCAGGCATGGCTGTGTCCGAAGAAGTAGCACTTCACCTGCTTTCGCGGACCGATGATGTTCAGAAACGCCTCTGAATCCAGCAGCCCGTTGTCCTTCTCCGTGCCTTTGGGATAGTGGTGTGCCAGCAGCAGCGCCGGCTTCGAGGGCACCTTGTCCAGTGTCGCCGCCAGCCAGGCCAACTGTTCCTCGCCAAATTCTCCCGGCGTTTCGTGCGTCTTCTTGAGCGAGTCGAGCAGGTACCAGTCTGCATGCTCCGTCTCGACGATGGCGACCCGCCTGTCCTTCAGCGGCGCGCCGTGCAGAATGGCCGCATCGGGGAACACGGACTGGAAATTCTCGCGGTTGTCATGGTTGCCCATGGCGAGCAGCAACGGGATGCCCGCCCTGCGCAGCGGCTGGAGATACTCATTGAGCGCCTCATAGTCCGCCTTCTCGCCGTGCAAGTACACGCAGTCCCCGGCAAAAATGACCCCGGCCGGTACGGGTGCCAGTTCCAGGATGTCCTTCACGGCCTGCTGGATCGTCTCGTCCGGATTGCAGTCATGTTCCCGGGCGTTCCGGTCCCCGCAGACATGCGTGTCCGAAATCAGGACAAAGCGGTTGGGGTCAACGCTTCCCTCGGCACGCCCCGTGGCGGGCAGCAACACCCAACCGCCCAGGGCCAGAGCGCTTGCAGATAAGAAAGACCGTCTCGAAATCGATTCCATAAAACTACTCCTTTGTTCCGTATCACTGCCTGTCAATTCTTCCCGCTCAATTGCAGACGTTCATGCCATAGCATCAACGAAGCGTGTCACTCGCAGCAGTTGGTTGCGCTGGTCCCTCTATGCGTTCTTTGCGCTCTTTGCGGTAACAATTCTTCTCACTCTCAGTTGTGGCGTGGTTTCCTGACCGCGCCACGCCTCCGACCGCAGGTCTCCCGTCTTCTTGATTGCGGCCATGCTGCATCGGGTATCCCGTGATCAGTCATCCTCTCTTCTCTACGCCACTTATTCCCTTATTCCTTCAGAATTCCACACATTTCAGCGCCTGAAAGTAAACCCAGTGCCCGAAATCGCTCGGATGGTTGATGTTGTTGGCGCGCATGCTCGACACGTCCTTCCGCGCCGTCACTTTCATCCAAAGGCCGTACACATCGGCATAGGCACAACCGGCCTGTTCCGCCGCCCGCCGTGTCGCCTCCGCGTACAGCTCCATGCGATGCGTTCCAAACTTCCAGTCCGGGTTCGGCGGAAAGGCGGAATACAGAAGGCACTCCGCGCCCGTGCTCTCCCGAATCTGCGCAACCATCGATTTCAGGTTCTCGGCAAACTGCTCCGGCGTGGGGCCGCCGACGTTGTGGTCGTTCATTCCAAATCCGATGATCACCAGGTCGGGCGCGCGGTCAAGAACATTCTCCCGCAGATGCGGCATTTCCGAGCCGGTAGAACCGCCGTTGGTCGCGCCGTTTTCCACCGTGATCTGCGCTTGCGGAAAACGCTCCGACAGATACCGTGCCCATTGCGCGTGGAATATCACCCCGGGGCCGCTTGAATCGATCCCGACCGTAATGCTGTCGCCAAAGGCGACAATCTTGAACGGTCCGCCCTTGCGCAGCTTCGCGGCGGTCTTGGGCAGCAGCGCCGACTGGTCCTTGCCCGCGCACACCGGTCCGGCATCCGTCGCCTCATAATCCACATAGACGAAGAAGTCCCGGTTTCCAAAGCCCGGATAATCGCTGTGATTGAATTCCTTCTTCCCGTACAGCATGTTCGCGCTGAAATCGGGTATGCGCGAGTCCGCCGTCCGCGCTATCGTGCCCGCCGCAT
>CAIJOU010000437.1 GCA_903822375.1 Candidatus Hydrogenedentota bacterium | reverse complement strand
TCCCGGATTTCCCGCTGTTGAATAGTCTCACGACAGCCAGCGCACCCGCCAGCACACCCGCAGTCAGTCCCGCCAGCGTGTAGACGAACGCAAAGAACACATTAAACATGAGCCACGAACTCTCTGGTTCGGACATGTCAAAGTAGCGAAAATGCCCCAGCGTTGATTCGGCCAGGCTCGCGACAAGAGGAAGAGTGAAGCATGCGTGAAGATCGTAGAAGATTACAAGATATACGGTTTTTGCCAGTATGCCATGCCGTTTCCATCTCCGGTAGAAGAATTCGAAATTCACCATGCACGCCGTGTGTATCAGCAGCGAGATGTGCACTGCGGCCACAGCGTAAAAGGACTGCCTGTATGCGTAGCACTGTGAACCATAAAGATAGACGTAGCGCACCGTAAAGGCATACACCCACCAATGTAGAATCAGGAAAAACAGCGCAGGACACATGGCGCTCCGTAAGGCGCTTGTCCGTTTATCCTCGATTCCAAATTGCACTTCGCCTCTTTGCATCTCGGCCTCCTCACTCACGCCAGGACCGCCCGCTCTTCGGCCGCGTCCCACGCCGCGGCCTTGCCGCTTTCCATGGACAGCACGGCCATGTGCGCGCAGGCCGCGCCCATGAGCCCGGCGTCCACCGGCGCGATGGTGGCCTTGCGTGACCGCATGGCGTCGAAGAAGTTTTGCAGGTGCGGTTCGTTCAGGATGCCCTTCGACGGCACCTTTTCCTCCTGGTCACCGCGGAATATGGAGAGTTCGCCCATGCCGCGCACTTCAGCCGTGCCCTTGGTGCACAGATATCGCTCCACGAGCCCGTAGTGTCCGTTGCCCACGGTGGTCGAATAATTGAACTGGAATTCCTCTTTGGGGTACTCGATGAGCGCGCTTACGGTGTCCGGGCAGGTGCGTCCGTCCTTCATGCAGTAGATGCCGCCCACCGCCTTCACGCGGGCGGGCATGCCGCAGCCGGTGACGAAGTGGCACATGTCGAGGTGGTGCAGCATGAGGTCGCCGAAATAGCCGTTCGAATAGTCCTTGAACTGGCGCCAGTGGAAATAGCGGAGCCCGTCGAAGTCGTAGTGCTTCGTGTCGCGCAGGAACAGCGGCCAGTGGGTAGAAGCCTCCGTGCCGTCCTTGGGCAAAAGCGACCGATCCAGGGGTTTCGAGTCTGCATCGCGGTTTACCCAGACCCGCAGCGGCTTGCCCAGTTCACCGGAGTGGATGACCTCGCGCAACCGCTGGTACATGCCCATGCTGCGCAGTTGCGTGCCCACCTGCACGACCGCCCCGGCGGCCCGCGCGCGATCGCGGACCTTCTTGGCCGTTTCCCAGGTGAGCGTCATTGGTTTTTCGGTGTACACATCCAGTCCCGCATCGAGCGCCGCCAAAATGGCCGGCGCATGCACATGGTCCGGCGTGCCGATGACAACGCAGTCCAGCGCCGTTTTTTCAAGCATTTCTTCAAAGCGGACGAATTCGGTCGCATTCGCGCACTTAGTTTTGCAGGCCGCGAGGGCCTTTGCCCGGTTGGTGTCATAGGTGTCGGCCACGGCGACCACATCCACATCCGCAAAGGGCAGGGTGCTCTGCAGAATCGAGCCGGCCCGGTTGCCGATGCCGATGAAAGCGCAACGGATGCGGTCGTTCGCGCCCATCGCGCGACGATGCAACACGGCCGTCTTGGCGGTGGTGGCCGTGGTGGCGCAGCCTGTCGCGGCCAAGGTGATTCCTGCGGCGGTCCCGGTCATGAATTGCCTGCGTGACATGGTCATGCTGTTCGCTCCTGTGGTTGAGGCGGCGCCTGGAAGATGCTAGTGAAATGATCAGGTCAAGGACCGGGGGAAATCAAGCCGCAACGGCATTCTGGTTTGGCGATGAAAGAATGGGGAGAATGGCACGGTGGGCGCTGTTCTGGGCATTCAGTTCATCGCTATAATCTTGTAAAGTCGGAAAAGCGAGAGGACAGAAGATGCCAGAGAAGAATTATCAAGACAACGGATTGGATCGTCGTGAATTCCTCGCACGGGCGGGTATGGGCGTATTGGCCGGTGCGGCAGGGGCGGGAATGTCAGCCCGCGCCGCGGGCGCGGCGGAACGGCGCCCCAATTTCCTGATCCTTGTGGCGGACGACCACCGTTGGGACATGCTGGGCTGCGCCGGGCATCCCGTTCTGAAAACGCCGCATCTGGACCGGCTCGCCTCGGAAGGAACCCGTTTCGCAAACGCCTTCGTGGCCACGCCGATTTGCTGCACGAGCCGTGCGAGCATTCTGACGGGCCTGCATGCGCGCACCCACGGCGTGCATGACTTCAGCACCGACCTGTCGCCCGAGTGCCTGGCCCTGTCCTATCCGGCCCGGCTCAGTGCCGCCGGATGGCACATGGGCTTTTTCGGCAAGCACGGCGTCGGCAGCCATCCGCCAAAGGAACTGCTGGGACTGGCGGAACTGCCCCCCGGCAAGGAGGCCTTCTTCCGTGAGGTGAACGGCGAGCGGCGTCATGTTACCCGAATCATCACCGACCAGGCTGCGGAGTTCATCCGATCCCGCCCCAAGGATCAACCGTTCTGCGCCTCGGTGAGTTTCGAGGTGCCCCATGCGGATGACTACGCCCGCCGTCCCTATCCACCGGAGCCGGAGTATGAATCCATGTACTCCGACGCCATAATTCCGGTTCCCAAGCAGGCGGACGACCGGTACTATGAGGCGCTTCCCGGGTTCCTCAAGGACAGCGAGGGCCGCCGCCGCTGGGGTTCCCGATTCTGCACGCCCCTCTTCTACCAGGAGTCGATGCGCGATGTCTGCCGCATGATCACCGGCATGGACGCGGCCATTGGCCGGTTGCGCGGCGTGCTTGAGGAAACCGGTGCGGCCGACAATACGGTGATTCTGTTCATGGGCGACAATGGCGCCTTCTACGGGGAGCGCGGCCTGTCAGACAAATGGTACGCCTATGAGGAGAGCATACGCGTGCCGCTGATTGCCTATGATCCCGCCGCGCCCGCCGCACATGGGGGCGCGGTGGTCGACGCCATGGCGCTCAACACGGACCTTGCGCCGACCATTTTCGACCGGGCGGGCATTGGCATTCCGAAAGAGACCCAGGGAAGGAGTCTCCTGCCCTGGCTGCACGGCGAAACGCCGGCATGGCGCACGGACTGGTATTTCGAGCATCTCTTCAAGCATCCGCTGATTCCACGCAGCGAGGGCATACGGGATGAGCACTGGACCTACATTCGCTGGATCGACCAGAAACCGCTGGTGGAGGAACTCTACGACCTGCGCAACGACCCCCATGAGGAACACAATCTGGCGGGTGAAGCGGCGCAAGCGGAACAGCTTGAGCGGTTACGCGCGCGATGGAGCGAATGGCGCCGCACGCTGCCGGAACATTCGTAAGACAAGGTCCCGGTGGCCTTGCCAAATGAAGGCCCCATTTCGCCAATACACCAGCGGACGCATCCGCCCTGTTTGCGGCCACTGTCCGTGATTTGTACCCGCGCATTTTGCCTGTTAACATGAAACATACCAATTCAGCGGGAACACACGGCTCCAGAGAGGCCGAGAAGAGGTTTGCACTGTGCTTGAACGGGAAGAACCGGGACAGACGAAGAACGCCGCCGAATGGCTGGGCATGCTTCTTGTTATGGCAGTCGCATTGGGGCTCAGGCTTTACGGAATTCACGGGGAATCCGCCTGGTAC
>CAIJOU010000436.1 GCA_903822375.1 Candidatus Hydrogenedentota bacterium | reverse complement strand
TGACCATGGAAGAGTTCAACGCAATGGCGTTGGTCAGATCCTCGCGACGGTCGAGCATCTGGAGAAGGAACGACTGGCGCGCCGGCACGTCCAGCGCGTTGATGAATCCAAGCATGAGCGAAAGCACGATGACGTGCCATGCCGCAATCCGGCCCGAATACATGAGAGCCGCCAGCATCAACGCCTGGGCCATCGACAGTACCTGCGTAAGAAGGACCAGACGGTACCGGTTCACCCGGTCGACCAGCACGCCCGCAAGGGGCGCCATCACGAAAGTGGGGATTCGTGCGGCAAACCCGACGAGACCGAGCAGCAGCGCGCTGTGGCCCAGGCGCCAGACGAGCCACGCGACAGCCGTCATCTGCATCCACGTGCCGATCAGCGAGACTCCCTGGCCCATGATGAAGAGCCGAAAATTCCGGTGCGACAGTGACCGGAACAGCATGCGGCCATCCATGGACCACGTTGACTTTCGCTCTCCCTGCGCCATGAATCTCCTCTCCAATTCAGCAATTAGGCCGGCCCGCCGGCAGCAGTCTGGGATTGAGCGGCCCGTTCAACAGCGAGGCACCCTGCGACTCCATTCTCCGGCCGTTGATGCGTTTTCCCAGCATTGCCCCCGGAATCAGCTCTTGCCTTTCCCCATTCCCCCCGGGAGGCACCGGGCGTTTGGGGTATTTGTTAAACACGTTTCTTCGGCATTTTCTCCGTATTCTGAAAGCCCCAATCCTGACTGTTCGGAAGCAGGAATCTCAAGCGAGTATCGCCGGTGTCCCGGCGGAAGTGTTCCTCTTCCTGCGCTCCGCAGCTTCCGCATGGACACCGACGATAGGCTTGTTTGGGCCGGGTTACGTCATTTTGCCGCCATCGGGGTCGATGACGCGATGCAGCCAGTTCAGGAAATTGGTAATCACCGCGGGGGGTGCCGTGTCGGCCCGCGCGACGGTGACTCTTTTGAGGTGTTTCATCTCTCTTCTCCTCATCTGCTTCCATTGAGCCCTGAACGCCAATCAACGCTGGCCAAGAGGGTCTCGTCAACTTTCGTAAGAGATAACACCTGTTCCCGCATGCTTAATGCCTTCTTCCTTCCGGGGAGGGGGGCGTTTCATTCTTGGTGTCCGGTTTTCCGCCCAAGCGAAGGATTACGGACAAAGTCAGGAGTTGGACCGCGACGGCTTCACCATGAGCATCAGCGGCCAGTCGCCAACCAGCACATCCGGGATCGCGGCACCATCCTCCTCCCGGTGCACCACCGCGTTCTGACTCAAACCGTACAGGGAGTCGACCAGTGTCACGGCATCAATCCGAATACCGGGCAGCCTTAGCGTTACCGGCGCAGGGCGGCAATGGTCATCGGCGGGACTGGTTCGCCAAGCTCCAATCAAGAGTTCGCCGGACCCGTTGCGCCAGGTTTTCACCAGCAGGTCCTTTGGAACTTCGCCGACGGCCTCGACCTTTGCGTCGGAGACTCCGTGCACGTCGTCAAGCAGCGTCGAGACATAGCGGGCCGAATGGAATGCCGCACGTGGTGTCAGATCGTTCGAGCGCAGCACCGCCCATTCCTGTATCCCGTTCGCGTTGTACAGCGACCACCAGATGGACCCGCAACCCAGCCACGAGTTTATCGCGAAGAAACGGGCCAGATGCTTGGCCTGGCTCAATTCGCTCTGATCGCCCATGCCGGGCTTGGCCGGCTCTCCCGGCGCGAACCAGTTCATCTCGTCCGCCCACACCTCCGCATTGGGATTATACTTGCGCATCAGCGTGCGGTAGGCCGCGATTTCGCTTTCGTAGTCCGTGACCTCCGCCGGCCGCGGACGCCAGTCCATCTTCCCGTCGACTTCCGTGAGGAAGTTGGCCGGTGCGGCCTCGGGCGTTGGATGGCCGTAGGGATGGAATGCCAGAATATCGATAAGCGGGCCTGCGCCCGCTTCCAGGGCGATTCGGGGAAAATCCAGCGACGAACCGGCCATGCCGCCGAAAACCACCCTGGCGTCGGGGTTGGCCTGCTTGATCGCTTTTGCTGCCGCCGCCAACGCCACGCCATAGGCCCGCACCATGCCGACCTTGCCGTTTTCCGCCCATGCGTCGAAGAACCAGCCGTTCTCCTCGTTCCAGATTTCGAAGTACTTCACGCGGCCGCGGAAGTGGCCGGCCATGAACGCGCAGTACTTGGCGAAGCCCTCCACCGCCTCCGGCGTCGTGGGCGCGCATTGCAGGAAGGGATGGCCCCGGTGCCATGTGGGGCCAAAATCCGGCGCGTCGTTCAGCTTCTGGTACAGGTTGTTCCCATAGTCCAGCGTGAGCAGGATGTCCACACCGTTCTTGACGCTATCGTCGATGCCGCGATCGACTTCTGGATCGATCACATACTTCCCCTCTGTTTGCTCCACCGTTGCCCAGTCGATCTTGTCGCCCCACTGTCCGATTCGGTTCAGTTTCACCCCCGACTGGAACAGCATGGGCCAGGTCTTGTTGATCGTCTCCGGATCGTTGTACCAAGCGTGGTGCGTCGATGATGCCGTGGCCTTCGCGCCCGCCAAATCGATGGGTTTCCCCTCGCCGTCCAGCACGGCCACCTCGGCAATCCGGAACTGGAACGGCTCGAAGGGCGCGCAAAAGAAGCTCGTGCCGTGCTGCGTGAGGCGCTGCGCCTCGAAACGCACGAAACGTGCCTGTCGGGTCACAATCGGGAACCGCTGCCACGTCCGGTCACCGCAGCGCATCGCATCGCCTTCCGGCACCTCCTGGGGTTTGTACTCCAGCGTGTGCACCCATCTCCAGCCGCGTCCGTCGTCGCTGACTGAAATGCCGAGCGCAGCCGGCAGGCCGCTGTTCTTCCACGCCGGCAGGAACCGAATCTCGCTGATGCCCTGGGTCGTTCCCAGGTCAATGTCTATATGCACCGGCTGGAGCGGCACTTCCGTCCGCCACCAACGCGAAGCCCAACAGGTGGACGGGTCTCCGTCAATCACGAGCTCCGCTGCAAAGGGAGTCTCATCGTCTGTGCCGCGCGGCAGGTGGGCCGTGATGCCAAACAGGTTGTGCTTGAGTTCTGCGGAAGTCTGTGTATGGAGGGCGTCAAGCGGGTTGCCATTGTCCTTTTGAAGCGACGGGCGTTCGGGAAAGGGCAGCCAGATCCCCGTGGCCGTTTCGTACTCGCGCGCGGGATCCCGATCCTTCACGACGCTCAGCCACTGCGTTGTCCGGACGCATGTCCCGCTCGCATCTCCCCGGAGCAGCAGTCGCTTCAGCCCCGGTTTGCTTGCGGTCACCGTCCAAGACACACGCATGAGATCCTTGGATTGAAGCGCAAAGTGCTTTTCCAGCTGGCCGCCTTCAGCACTCAACTCCTCCGGCAGGTCCAAGCGGACGCTGACAGACTCAAGCGGTGCGGCAGACCTGTTATCGATCAGGGCCGTGACGCTGACTTTCTCGCCCGGCTTGACGATCCCCGGTTCCAATAACAATGCCGCGTGAAGCGCCCCCCTCAGTTCTTCGCCCTTCAAGGTGCAGTCCTGGACCAGGTAATCACCGCCCAGGAAACCGGTGGTCTCATCCCCATCCGCATCCACGAGCAGGTACATGTCCCACGGGGACAGGGGATGAGGCGGTGTCTCAAAGTAGACGCTCACCCACAATTGGTCGCCCACAATCTTCACATCAACCCTGCGCAGGGCCGTATCCGCCATGGGATCAGGCGCTTCAAACTCTCCTGCCGCCGCGGCGCTCCTCCAGGATTTGTCCGGTGCCACCCACGCTTTCGGCGCAGTTCCGGGCGGGCCGGACACGAGCCCCACGCGCATCCGTCCCCTGTTGATCCCTTCCATCGCCTGCACGGGAAGCGTGAACACTATTCCGCTGCTTTCCCCGGCACTGGCGTAGTCGGCGAACGGCCCCTTCACCGCGACGGGATCCCAGGTCCAGCCGGTGGATGTTGACCGGTACAGGCCATAGCCTGCGCCGAAGTGCACTTCCGGGCCGAGATACGCTGTCTGGGATACGAGGATGACCGGCAGGAAGACGATTAGAAGCAGCGTCCGAAACCGCATAAAATGACCCTTTCTTCGGCGCTTCCACCCCTGTGCTTTGAATGGATAACGCCTCGTATCAGTACAGTGGCCGGACCCCGTCAATGGCCGTCAAGCGCTCGTTGCACCTGGACGGCGATGCAGGCACCGAAAATGCCCTGTCCCTGCACGGTGGGATGAACGCCGTCACAGCACAACTGCGTGGCACCGGGGGGATGTACGGTGATCGTGGCGTTCAGCGAAGGAGTGTCGATCATGTGGACAGCATGGTCGTCGGCCTGATTGCGTGCCGCCACCGCGGCCCGAATCTCGTCGCGATGAACCCCGGACGGCGGAACGACACAGAAGACGTGCGTGTGGGGGCATGCCTTGCGCACCGACGCGAGCCATTCCGTGTAGGCGGTCGTGATGTCGATCCCGCCGAAATCGTTTGTGCCCATGTTGCAGAACACGAAGTCCGGTTCGGGCAGCAGCAGGCCGTTCGTCAGGCGTGATGTCGTTGCGTCGTAGTGGTCCCATGTTTTGGGTAGGCCGGGCATTTCGAGTTCCCTCACCATTCCCTGCCCGCCGGAACCGAACTGGCCATACTCGCAGCCCAGCGCGGCGCAGACCACGGGAAACCATGAAGCGCGCGCGCTGTTCACCGCAAGCGACTGCCACGAAGTGAACAGTCCGTCCGCGCCCACCCCCTCGGTGATCGAATCACCGAAGCCGATCGCCAGCCGGGGGCGTTTTGGATACGCGGCCAGTGTTCCGCCCTCGTCCAGTGACAGTCCGGCGATGCGCAGGTGCGCCGTCGAGGCCGTCCACCTTTTTTGCCCCAAATCGGCGGCCCGAAAATGGACTTCCAGCCTGTGCGGCGCCGCGGGGTCGAGCCCGTCGGCAATTGGGAACGGATACAGCGCGCCGGTCTGGCTGAGTTGTCGCGCGGCAAAGGGGCCGTCATCCACAGAGTATTCGATGAATGGCATCGACGGCGGCGGGCACCCGTCATTGGCCGTTCCGTCGATGAGCAGTTCGATCCTGACCGTTCCCCGGACGACTGTCTTGAAATAGGCACCCGGCATGGCGGCTTCCGCACGGGCGTCACCGGCCGTGCCGGAGGCTTTCCAGGCGTACGGCGACAGCCCAAAATCGGCGTGATCGCATGAAACGGCGGGAGACGCCCCGCAGGCAGCCGAAATGCCAAGCACAGTCGCAAGAATCGCCGCACAGGCGCCACCGTTGGAATATCCGGGCATGAGCACCATTCCTTTACGTTGTGCCGCCCGTAGGGTTGCCCCCCGTTTCGGGGACGCGCATGGCGGTCGCCGCTCACCTTCGGTCATTATGGCACAACCGTATGTTGTGCGCCATGACATGCTTTCGATTCTGATTGACCGCGCCGGCCATCGGGATTACACTGTTACTGACGCGTCTGCCATGCGCGTCGGTGGGTCTTCATGGAAGATTCCGGACGACAGGGGAGTTGCTGCCATGATGTTCAATCGCCGAATAACGTTTGTGGTGACGGGGGTGGTGTTCGTGGTGCTGTTCCTTTCGGGGTGTCCGCAGGTGATTCTCTTGACTGCGGATGGGCACCGCGTCGGCCGTGCGTTTTCGCTTGATGTCGGGTCCACCGTGGCGCTTGAGGCACACTCCGCGTCCTGCGGCGACATCTTTTCCTGGTTCAGCAGCGCGCAGGAAGTGGCGACCGTGGACGCTTCCGGCCTCGTCACGGCCGTTGCTCCGGGCACGGCGGTCATCGCGGTGATCGGCTCAGTCAGTCATGCCGGCGCCAGTGTGGCGTTGCGGGTGTCGCCGGCCGTGGTGTGTGAGGGGGAGAGCCACTGGCTTCCCGGCGAATCCGGTCCCGGAGC
>CAIJOU010000435.1 GCA_903822375.1 Candidatus Hydrogenedentota bacterium | reverse complement strand
TGGCGCAGCACATACTCCGCCAGCACGTCTATGGCCGAAGGATACCCATGTAAGCATGACGGAGAATACCGAATTAGCTGTTCAACGTAACCGCCAAGATTGTCCTCGGTCATATGAAACGGTGAAAACTGTAACTCGTTGTATATGGGATTATGCTGCCAGTAGGTTCCGGACTTCAACTGCCGAAAAGGGACTCCTCGGAATGTCGCCTTCTTGTGGCGGGGCTTGAAGCCAACCCGCAGCCACTGGCGGTGCATGAAGCCAATGTCCAACTGCTGAGAATTGTCATCAAGATAGATGCTGAGCTGACTTCCAGTTGTCCCCCCTGTCGTGGTCAGGTAGTGGGGAATCTTCTCAATATCCCGGGCCAGATAATCCTGCGGATTGGCCTGGACGGTATCCTTGTCGAGCAACGGGAATGCCTTGAGCGCTTCAAAGGAGGAAAGACGCTCCACGACAGACCGTAGTGGCCGGTAGGCAGGCACCTGGTCTGTGGCAAAACTTAACATCTTGCCAAGCGCCTCTTCTTGCCAACGGAGAATCTCAGTTCTTGTGGCACCGTCAAAGAACACCCTTTGTCTTAACGGTTCACGATAGCTTCTCCCTGCAATTAGGGAAAAGGGGAACAACAATACAAGATTCTTGAGAATTTGAGGACTGCCGTCATATAGCGAACGCAATCTCGAAAAGTGCATTACCGTCTCTCCTCTGATGACACCTGGAACCCCAAATTGAATAACAATCGACACTTTCTATTTTCCGCTTTGCTCCCGTAATTCAGGCCACCCAAAGTGGGGAACGAAGCCGCCCTGTATGGCCGGTGCAAGGTCCATCAATTTCACGTCGCTCCCCACCCGACCGTCAAACACCGTGATGTCTTCCATCTTCTTCGTCGTAATCGGCCAGCGGTGCGGCGCAAAAGCATGCCTGACAATCGGTATCTGGTTGGGATCAAAGCCCATCAGCCTGGCCACGACGGCGTCCACCTCGGCGGGATTCGTCCCCGACACGAGTACGTTGGATTGAACCGGGTCGGGGCATAAAGGTCCATTCCCCTCCCCGCCGATGATCCCGTCCACGATGGCCAGGTACGCCTTGGGATGGAAAGAATCCCGCCAAGTCCCGTCCGAATTGGAGTAAAGCAGCGCGCGGTTCAGGTCCAGGGCCATGCGCCAGCATGTGTCGTTTCCCGACCAGTTGCCGTTGCGGACCACGCTTTCGCTGCCACCAAGGACCTGTTTTCCGGCGTTTCTCATCTTTCGATAAATCCAGGTGCCCAGGAAGGGCAGCTTGAGCGCCACCTTCTTGCCGAACTCCTTTGCCCGGGACTCAACGCGGTTCTTAAACGAGACCCCGGGGAACTCGTCGCCATGGGACTCGGGGCTGCCGGCCGTGTGATGGGGGAGCCAGTTCTTGTCGCCGTTGATCCCCACAAGGTTCTTCAGGCAGCAGGTGATCCCCGTCTTCTTGTGGGTCTTCATCTTGGGCACGTTGATGAACAGGTCACAGGCGATTGGCGTGCCCGCAATCAGGTATTCCTGTATCCTGCCGTGATGATGGCTGTTGACCACGGCCGAGTCGTAATCGGCGCCATAGAAGCGGCCCTCGCCCGCATGGCGGTGGAACAGGCTGTCTTCGTCCAGGTTGACCTGAACGTAGCCCCGCGGGTCCTCCGGGTTCGGCCGCCGCTCGATAACGACCTCCTCTTTCCGGGTCCACACTTCCCGGCGCAGGTCCAGCAGTTCAAAGGTGATCCTGGGATATTGGGCGGACAACAGGGCAAAGCGCTCGCCAAAGGCGCCCCGGCCGAGAATCGCAGCAAAATCCGCATAGGTGTGCGGGGCATCGCAAACGCAAATGGTCGCCTCGCTCGGAATACGCTCCGCCAGGCACGCCAGAATGCTCAGGAGCAGCTCCGGATGGGTGATGACCGGTTCCCACACCTGGTCTGCGTACTCATGCGCCTCCTGCACCCAATTCGGCTTGACGACAATCAGCTTCCCGCGCCCTTCTCCGGCAAGGATCGACGCGATGTCCGGATTCGCATTGAAGGCGGATGCGACGAAGGCGCCAATCTCTTCTGCGCAGGCATAACCCTTCACCGGCGCAAGGCTAACGGCGCGCGTCATGTTCTCTCGGGCCTCTGTAAACAAATGTGTGCCATCCCCCAGTATAGCGAGTGGAATATGATCTCGCGTGCGCAAGTACGTTTCAAGATTAATCGCGCCTGCGGATTAGGCGCGCAGGAACGCCGCCGACAATCGTGTATGGCTCTACCGGCTTAGTTACCACGCTTCCCGCCGCCACAACGGCCCCATCCCCAATCTCTGCTCCAGGC
>CAIJOU010000434.1 GCA_903822375.1 Candidatus Hydrogenedentota bacterium | reverse complement strand
CTCACCGCTCTCCGCCTGGATGTCCGCCTCGTTGTCCTGCGCCTGGATGACCAAGGGGGCCAATCCCAGATCCTCGGGCTTGTCATGATGCCGCCAAATGAGCATCGCCCAAAACACTGACGCGACCATGGTCGCGCCCCAGAAAGACCAGCGCCAGCCCGCATAGGCCAGCAGCATGCCGCCCACCAGCTTTACCACCATGGTGCCCACAATATGGCTGGTGGACCAGATGCCCATAATCAACCCGCGTTCCTGCGGCCGAATCCAGTGGGCCACGGCGCCCACGCTGCTCGGCCAACCGGTGGACTGCAGAAATCCGTTAAACACCATGAAAATCAGAAAAGTCCAGTAGGTGTTCGCGAAACCAAACACGCAATTGACCAGCATGGACAGGCCAAGACCGCCCACGAGCAACGTCTTGGGCGCCCACTTCCGACCCAAAAAGCTGGTGATGAACTGCCCCAGCATGTACGCAATCAGGAAAGCACTCCAGATGTTCGCAATCTGGTTCCAGTCAAGGCCAAGGCCGCCCTCGGCGACCGGCTTCGCAATGAGCGGCTTGGTAAGACTGTAGACCTTACGGCAGAGATAGAAGCCCGAATAGGCGAAGTAGGTGCTCAACAGGACATTCCACCGCCAGTAATTATGGGCGGGGGTCAAAACGCCGACAGTATTGTCGGAAACGGCTGGGCTGTTGGGCATATTTGGCACTCCTGAGCGGGGGTGAGTCCGGAAACGGATATTTTATGGATTTTCGGGGCGGGGCGCAATATCTAAAGTCTGCGGCAGACCAGTTCCCCTTTTCCCACCGGCACAACCATGGAATCAACGCGTTCGTCAGAGCGCGCCCTATCGATACAGGGCTGAAGGGTGACCTGGTGGTTTATGGCATTGTCGGCCACAAGGATGCCGCCCGGCAACAGTTGCGGCACCACTGCCTCATAGCAATCCAAATAGGCTTCCTTTTCGCAATCCAGAAAGCAAAAGGCAATATCACGGAGAGTGTGAAGATGTGCACGGGCGTCATCATGGACCAAAGTCACCACATCGGAGACACCGGCCCGGGCAAAGGTCTCCCCGGCGAGCCGGACCTTTTCAGCCATGACCTCGAAGGTGGTGATAGTCCGGCACACGGTTCGGCAGGCCAAGGCGAGCCAAAGGGTTGAATAACCGGCACTGGTGCCAATCTCAATGTAGTTGCCTGCCGGCGCAGACGCCGCCAGCAGGGCAATGAACCTGCCTGTCTCCGGGGGAATCTGACGCAGACGCTGCAACCGCGGGGTACCGTCGGTTCTATCGCGGGAGTCGATTGCTTCGAGCCGGAGCATTTCGGTTTGAATGGTTGCGGGAATATTGTGAAACAGCTTGATATCATCTCCCTCAATAATCATTGATACAGCTTGGAGACATCGACCCGGTCAAATCTATCCGTTTCGTCTTTCGGTATATCAGTGTGGATACCGGTTGGCGCACAATTGAGGGAAACTACTTTTTGCTAATGACTTGCGGCGCTGAACTGCTGAACTCGACTCCCTCGCCCTCTGTGCCCAAATAGCCGCCCCAACCTATACGGATTTCGCGTATCTTTGCGAAATCCAGAGCGCCTTCGGGCTGCGTCTTCCATCCGGCGCGAACAAACTGTCTAAGAGGAACGTAGACGCGAATCTTTCCCGGCGCATCCAGACGAACGTGCGTGTCGGCCATGTACTCGACGCCCTTCTCATCATGAAGAATAGCAAGAATGCTTTGACCGCACCTCTGGGAAGATGCGCACTCCAGGTCAAACGTCAGATACTCAGCGCTGGAAAGATTAATATTCTGCGGCCATGCGAACATAAGAAAGAGGAACGTGTCCACCCCTGCTTTAGTTATTGTGCCGAGCGCCTTCCAGGGACCATCTTCACCCACGGAGGCGACGGTTGCATCCACATGCTCCCCTTTGCCAGGAATGGGCGCGCTGCGGGGCAGCGATTCTGCGGCAAGACCGGATAGCGGTCCCGCAACGGGTGTTCTTTTTGCGGGCAAGACCCTTTGGGAGAACCGGAAGAGCGCCCCGCCGTACGGTTCCAATGCCAACGCAATGCATTTGGGGTCGGTGATGGGATGCTTCTGTCCGGAGGCTGGATCCCACATCTCCCCCACTCCGCCTGCGCTTAAGCCAATGCTGCCCGACCACGCCGCGGAGCTGTCGTTGATGACGAAGTATATCTCGCTGCCGTCAATGTGCCTGTGCGTCGCATGCAGCGGGGCACCGTTCGGGATCTCAACATCCGATGTCAGGAACGTATCCACCGCCTGACCCAACAATCCCTGCTGCCCGGCTGCAAGGTACACCGCGTAACCGCCCGCATTATTGGCGTGAACCTCGCCAGACGGACCATCGCCAAACAGGTCATGCGCCATTACCTGGACCGCAGAGGCGGGGAACTCGCTCTCGCTGTTGGCCGGCAGGGCGTTCACAGCAATCACTCCCCCGCCTGATCTCCACAGAGCCGCAAGATTCTGCCAGGCGTGGAGCGGAAGTGTGTCCACGCAGGGCAGAATCACCGCACGCCATGCCAAATCACCAAGGTGTAACACGCCGTCTTTGACCTCGGCCTCCGACAGCGCCTGCCCGTCAACATAGGTGAAGTCGCGGCCCGCGTCAAACAGGGCCCTTGAGGCCAGATCGTAGGTGTCCTGCACCTGCCGGGCCGATGCGGGCGCATCGTTAACCCACAGGCGCGAAGGCGCGAATCGCGTTCCCATCGTCTCGGCGGGATATACCACAGCGAGGTCCGCCTCCTGCCTGCCGCCTTTGAGCATGGTGCAGCAGCGGCCGACCCAGTTGTTCAGGCGAGTCAATTCTTCCGTGCTCAACCCCTCGAAGGTGTAGTAGCTTGTGAATGTCGTGATTCCGTTCACCATTAGACGATTGCAGGAACCCCGGATTTCTGCTTCGGAAACCCGATAGACAGGCCTTTTATCCCCTTCTGGGCGATAATGCTGGCTATGGTCCGACGATTCACTCATTGTTACCGTCCGGCCTTCCAATTCGGCGACGCTCGATATCAGGCGCCCTACTTGCCAGGGCACTTCCGATGGAATGCTCGTAAGACAATCCATGCTGGGCGCGTCCAATCGGCGAACACAGCGGAAGAAATCCCCGTACAGCGGCACATGCGTGAGAATGGCCTCCTCCATCAGCAAATGTCCCCCTGAAAGCACATTGTGCTGGCGGCACCATTGCTGAATCTGGCCGAAGTATTTTTCGGACACCAGGTCACCCACGGTCTGCCAAAAGTCATGGCGCGCCTTTGCGGTCACCGGGCCGCTCCCCCAGACCAGCAGCGGCACGACCACATCCAAGGGATAACCGCGCCGTTTTTCAAATTCAACGGGCAGGTTGGGCGACCACGGCAGGACAGACCATGGCTGGGCACGCATGTAAAGGCTCATGAGAGACGGTTCGTCGGTGAACGTGGCCACAAAGAACTTGCCCAGATCGTCTCCAAGATGGGCCGCATAGGCGCCGTGCGTCAGTTCCAGGAAGCGGGCCGTCGGCTCCGGCATCAGCAGGTTGATGTATGGCAGCTTGTCCGCCAAACTTACCGCCGCGTGGGTCCCTTCATACAAGGCGTTTTCTGTGATTACCATCACCCGCCAGTCGCCCTCGGGCGCTTCCCAGGCCAGTTTTCCCTCCTTAACGGCATTGGCAAGGTCGACGGCTCCATCAAGCTTCAATTGTCCTTCCGAAACGGGAAAGGCTGCGGCACGAAAGACCTTCCCGGGTGGACAATCCAGCGCCACCGCCCCAGCCTTGGAGTCCGTCTGGGCAACTAGCAATCCCCGCGCCTCCCATTCCGGGTGGCCCTCCATGGTTTGCCCGCCTGCATTGCCGGATGGATAGCCCCGCTCATCGTACATCCACACGGACATACTCCGCTTCTTGGCCTCCTCCAAGCCGCGCCTTAGCGCTTTCCAGTGGTCCTCGCTGCGGAGGTAATCATCGAAACAGATGTTGGTCGTCATCCCGCCAAAACCCCGCTCCTGAAGCCATGTAAAGTAGGCATCTTGGGCTTCGGGTTCGAGGGGCAGCAGATGCTTGATCGGTAGAATGCGTGATTCGGCGGGCGGGGACACCAAACGCTCCTCGAGTGGACGCTGAGCGCTCGGGAGAACCGTGACAGCATCGTCCGCCCGCGCCTGAAGCAGTAAACAGGCGAATAGCAAGAGCAGCATTCCTGCAAGTGATTGGGAATTCATGGCACGCTCCGTTATCGTTTAATCAGCAGGTGTTGGCTCGCCAATTGTACCGGGACGGGGACGTTCCACAAAAGGTCTTTGCCGCAATCGAGAAAGGACATAAGAAAAGCGCCTTTCGGCTTGCTGCCGAAAGGCGCTTGTAACTGCCGGGGGATATCGGAAGGTGGGAAGGGTGGCCGACATCCCCATGAGGTGCGTCGCTCCGCTATAAAGCTGGAACGTGGTGAGCGTAATTCTTTCTGACCGGTTGCACAATAACCACCAGTGGAGATCATTGTCCTTTGCACGATTGGGCTTGAGTCTACCGGATTTTTCCGGTTGATCAAATCGGGGATTCCCTGTTTAATTCCTTCGATTTTCCTTATCCTGTCCCGGTCACCCTGACATTGCGCCCTGGTTGCCAATGGTCCTGGCATTACACGGGAAAACACCTATGTTTTCGGAATCACGGTGCTGAGAAGCACCAATTCAGCAGGAGTTCGGAAAGAAGGACGGTTTACTGAGAACGGTCAAGATGCGCAGAAAGGAAGCATCACAACGGGTTTACAGTCCGCGAAATGCCCCTCCCCGGCATGTCATTGCTCACGGAGCCTTCTTGCACAGTCGTTCGTGCCGTTAGGCTTCTGTATCCTCGGCCGGTTCGACGTTGATTATGACTACGGAAAGGTCGTCGTAGCCCCCACGCACCTCGGCCGCTTGCGCAAGCGCCGTGCAACGCTCCGCCGCTCCGCTGACTGCCGTAAGCAACCGTTCCATTCTTGAAAGCCGGACCACGCCATGCAGGCCGTCTGAACACAACAGAAGCGAGTCTCCCTCGTCCAGAATAAGGCATTCCCCCACATGCAGACGGAACGAACGGGACCCCGTTGCATTGGTGACATAGTGCCGCCCCGAACTCGCCTTGGCTTCTGCCGGAGTCATCCGGCCCTTGCGCACAGCCATGGCCACCAAAGTATCGTCGTCCGTTAACTGTCGCAGCACGCCCTGGCTGTAACGGTAAACCCTGCTGTCACCGGCATTAAAGGCCACATATTCATTTCCAAGGAGGATAACGCCCGCCAGCGTGCAGCCCATGCCCGCAAACTCAGGGTTCTTCTCGGCATATTCCAAGACCGCCCTGTTTGCCTCCTTGGCCGCACTGTAAAGGACATTTACCAACATCCGGATGTCCGCGTTCTCCGCCTGTTGGGAAAAGGATTCTTCGAGTTGTTTCAGCATGATGCGGGCGGCCATGCCCCCCACGGCATGGCTTCCCATGCCATCGGCCACGGCAACAAGCAACCCGATCTGCGCATCGTCCGGGCCGATGCGCCATTCCGCTGTTCCTGAAACGACTATTCCGTGATTGAGAAGAATTACATCCTCATTTTCCTCGTGCCGGGGCCCTTTGCCCGTGTGGCCGCAAACAGTAAATCTCATGGTTGCTACATTTTCCTTATGTCGTCAGAACCCTCTGGTGTCGCTCCACCGGGATTATGGGAGCAAACACCAGCAGGCTTTCGCATCTGCGTCACAGCGACATGCGCCTGCATTTAGAGTACGATCTTGTTCCATCTCCAGTCCAATGTGCGCCTGCAACAAGGAAAGCGGTTGACCTGAAGGCCGGCCTTGTCGGAAAATTGAACAGGTGGGGCACAAGCGGATCATTTCGATTGTCAGCGCCGGTCCCGCAAAGCACCTGGAGGAAACACCGTCATGAAATCGTGTCCCCGCTCCATAATGACCCTTGTTCTGTTCCTTGTCTTGTCCGCCCTTGCGCATGCGGCGGACGCCCCCTTTCAGACACACCGCACCCAAAACATCATCTTTGTAATGACCGACGGCCTGCGCTGGCAGGAGGTGTTTACCGGGGCGGAAGAACGCCTGTTCAAGAGGCAGGAAGCTGAAAAGAAGGACCTTGACCCGGCAAGAATTGCCTTCTGGCGTGACTCTCCAGAGGCCCGTCGTGAAGCACTCATGCCTTTTTTGTGGCATGTTGTCGCCAAGGAAGGCCAGCTTTTCGGCAACCAGAACAAGGGCAGCGTCGCCCAGGTAACCAACGGCTTCAATTTCTCCTATCCGGGATACAGCGAGGTCTTCTGCGGCTTTGGAGACCCGGCGGTCAACAGCAACAACAAGACGTACAATCCCAACCTGAATGTGCTTGAATGGCTCAACAATATGAAGCAGTATCACGGCAAGGTGGCTGCCTTTGGGGCTTGGGACCTGTTTCCCTTCATCCTCAACGTCAAACGCAGCGGCCTTCTTGTGAACGCCGGCTATGAGCCCATGACATTTGGGAAACCAACGCCGGAATATGCGCTCCTGAACCGGCTCAAACAGGAAACGATCCGGTACTGGGCGGGAGAACCCTTTGATTCACTCACGCTGGAGACCGCGCTGGTGTACCTGCAGCGGGAGAAACCGCGCGTGCTGTACGTCTCTCTCGGTGAAACCGATGAATGGGCCCATGAGGGTCGCTATGACAAGTATCTCGAATCCGCCCGCCGCGCCGATGCCGCACTGAAAACGCTCTGGGAAACCGCGCAGTCCATGCGCAAGTACCGTGGCAAGACCACATTGATCTTCTGCGCCGACCATGGCCGGGGCAATGCGCCCGAGGAATGGAAGAGCCACGGAGAAAAGATCGACGCGTCCAAGAATATCTGGATGGCCTTCATAGGTCCGGACACCGCCCCCTTGGGCGAGCGCAGCCAGACGGACCGCGTGACAGAGAGCCAGGTTGCCGCCACAGTCGCCGCGTTTCTGGGTGAAGACTTCAGCGCCGCCGTTCCCAAGGCCGGCAAACCCATTTCCGCTGTGCTGGCAGGCGGAAAGTGACCCATTTCTCCCCTTCAGTATTCAAAGAAAGCGGGGGCCGCGCTATCGTGGCCCCCGCTTCAGAATCCATTCTTTCCGGTAACGCCCGCCCCGTCAGGCCGCCGGAGCCTTGGTCAAGTCGTCAAACATGCGCTTCATCAGCTCCGTGAAGAACGCTTCCTGGTGCGGACCGGTCCACGACATCATCCCCGTTTCATACTCACCAGTTGCGCCCGGATTGTTGTAATACTTGTCCGGAGAAATGTAGCCGATGTAGGCCGTGCAGAAACTGGAAGCCCACAGGTCATAGCCCTTGCCCGCCGCCCAGGCCGCCCAATCTGCGCTGATTTCACCGCTGAAGTCACCGGGCAGGCCAACGAAGAACATGTCGCCAACCCGTACTGACTGCATCCAGCCCTCATGAGGAACACCCAACAACCAGGGAAGCATCGGCGAAAGGCGCAGTTTCGGAGTCACGCGCATCTGGAAGGGCGGCAGCGCCACCGGAATGCCAATACTGGCGACTTCCACATTGGTTTGCCATTTGAGATTCGCCGGGTCCACATTGGCCAGAACCATCTTCGCCAGACCCTCCCCCATCGCCTGAGCGCGCTCGATGTCGCTCGACCCCTGCGGAGCATTGGGACCTGAGCTGCCGAGCGATCCGCCTATATATTCCACCGTGGTGTTCGGCAGCGCCTTTTCCAGGGTCGACTGAAGATAACCTGGGAACTCCGCCGTAAACTGCGTGAAATGCGACCCCACTGTTGTCGGGTGTGCCGAGTAACGAAGCAGCATGCAACGCTTGCCATCTTCCTTTTCAACCACAAGATAGCTCAGTCTGCTGTCCACGGAGGCTTTGCGCGCGCGGTTGTGGATGAACTGCTCCGCGTTGAAGGAGCCGTGCGCCATCTTCGCCGGGGCAAGGTTCTTGTAGGCGTCCAAAATCGCCTGGGTAAACGCCGCGGTCAGGAATGTGACTACCTTGGGATCATACTTCCCCCCGGTCACAAAGGCGGCCAGACCCGGTCCCCACGCCCCCACGCTGTCGTGGGTGTGGCTTGCGCCGAAAAGTATATTGTTTGCAGTCAACGGAGTCTGGCGTGCCACTTCCCTGCGGACCGCCTCCGCAACATTGGGCGGGACCAGCAGCATGTCGGCGCCGACTATTACCGTGGTGTCGGTACCGTCGCTAAGTGCCAGTGCCTTCACGTGCAAGTCATCATGGACGCCCGTCGCCAGAAGCTTGGCCTGACCGCCAGAGAAGTATTGGAGCGGATTATGACGGGCACCGTATCCGGCCATCGGCAGGCCAGGTTCGGGATTCATCAAGGCTGCGCCCCACCCGGCCTGCAAATGCCCCGGAGTGGAGGAGAACTTGTTCAATTGCGCGTGCTGGTCTATCGCGGCAACGTCCTGGGCGAAATATCTCGTGCCCTCAAATCCGGAGTTGTATGCAGGCCACGGTCCAATGCACACCAAAAAAAGCACCACCGCAACCAGAAACACAGTGGTAATTCCAAGCAGGATCTTTTTCCACAACGCCATGTCTTGCTCCTTATGCGAAGACCTTGAACGGTCTGTTCAAGACCTCTCGCGGTGTTTTCGGGCCATATGCAGAAGCGGCAAATCGACAAACCCGCTTTATATCAACCGTTTCGAACGGATACACAACATTGTCTATTGACCATTTGAGCGGCCCTTTGGTTTTGCCGGAATTGTCTGCTGAACCGATTTCACGTCAAAAGGCATGAATTCAAAGTTCGACGCCACCGTCTCCTTGGACGACGATGTGTCTGAAGGAGTGTGCCTCTCCGTAAGAAAGGGAGCAGGGGCCGTCGGAACGGCCCCTGCTGCGTCTAAATCTCGCGCTGTTCTTTGCGCCTGTTATTCACAGGACTGAGGTATCAGCCTCCAGCACGGTGCGGGAAGGCTTCGTTGGGCGTGCTGGTATGGCACACGGTGCAGGTGTCGATCGTGCCGGCGTGTCCCTGGTCGGCGATCGCCTGAATGTTGTCCTCGATCGTGTTCGTCGGCGTAATCGCGTGCGGGCTGCCGTGACAGCTTGCGCACATGACATTGTGATGGCCCTTGGAGTTGCGGAACAGCGTGTTGGGCTGCTCAAACTCGAACCCAGAGGGCGCCATGGAGGTATGGCAGCCGCCGCAAGAGGGCTCATTGACCCACGGTGTGCGCGATGGGTCCGCAACTGCTGTCATGTCGCCGTGGCAGTTCACACAGGTCATGCCGTTCAGGTAGTGGACGTCGCGCAGGCACTGTGTCTTAAATCCCGGGTGGCAGGCGTAGCACGCCACGTCGAGATTCGCCATGGCCATGCGCGGCGCGTGAGCCGAGTGCATGGCACTGGACAGCGTCGGAATTCCGGAAACCCCCGGGAAGCCCAGTTCGGGCTGGGCGTGACAGGAACCGCAAGCCACCGGCCTGTTGTTCACGAGGTCCGTGCCGTGCATCGCGTCGTGCGCGGTCAGAATGTCCATGCCGGGGGTCATTCCGGGCGTGTTGTGGCAAATCTCGCAGCTAATCTCCCAAGACACCGGCACCGGGGCCTGGGTCTGGCAGACATTTGTGCCGTTCTGCGCGACCGTGACTGTTGCGAGCTGATAGGGATTCAACGTGCGGGTGTCATCCAGCGGAGTGATTGGAATGCCGGTCACACCCCAGTCGGTGCGGCCGTCGGGCGCACCGGACACCAAAGTGCCGCTCAGCTTGTTTCCCGTCAGACCCACATTCGGTGCGAAGGACTGGCCGAACAGTGCGGGGGCATAGGTCCAGAAATTGGTCTTGTCTGCGGACGTTGTGTTGCCCGGGACCGTGTAGCTCACCGTGACACCGCTCTGCACGATAGAGGGCTCGCCGCCGCGGCGGATGACCTGTGCATGGAAGTTGTTGTAGGGGGGCAGAATCATGAAGTCCGAGAAGTCCTCGTTCATGCAGTGCATGCCCAGTTCGTTGTAGCCCAGGACCACCATGCTCGTGGAGGAGAGCTGCTGTGTGTAAGTTCCGGAAGCAGTCGCCGTCTGATTGGCCGTTATGGTAATCGTCTGGCTAACCGGCTTGATCCACTTGGCCACGACGGCAAAGGACAGCACGTGGGTGCCGGCGGACAGGCCGCTAACAACGTTTCCACCTGACTGGACCGCGCCGCCGTCTACGCTCCACTTTGCCCCGGCGCTAACAGCGGCGGACGGCTGAAGCGTGACTTGAAGCGAGCCCGTGCCGGTTTGGCTGACCGCCACGTAGGTGCCTGTCGCGGTCGCGGTCGCATTCGCAAGGATGGAAACGGTTTGGCTGCCCGGCGTGGTGTAGCCGCTAACCGTACTGAAGGCCACAGTGTGGCTGCCCACGGAAAGGCCGGCCACGGTCGCGCCGCTGCTTTGCATGGCGCCGCCGTCCACCTGCCACCGTGCACCGGCAGTCACTGCCGCCGCCGGGAGCAGGGTAACGGAAAGGGAACCTGTCTGGGGAGCCACGGCCGTGTAGTTGCCCGTTGCAGTTGTCAGGGCGTTCGCGAGAATGTTGACCGTCTGGCTGGCCGGTGCGGTGTAACCCGTGGCGTTGCCAAAGGTCACCGTATGGCTGCCGGTCGAAAGACTGGTTACGGTTGCCCCGCTGTTCTGCAGTGCACCGCCGTCAACCTGCCATTTGGCGCCGGCGGTGATTGCACCCGCGGGAAGCAGATTCACCTGAAGTGAGCCCGTGGTCGCAACGGCCGTGTAGGTGCCCGTCGCCGTTGTGACTGCATTGGCCGTCACGGTGACGGTCTGGCCCGCCGGCGTGGTGTATCCGCTGACCGTCTTAAAGGTCACGGAATGGCTACCCGCGGAAAGTCCCGTTACCGTCGCGCCGCTGTTCTGCATGTCGCCGCCGTCAACGCTCCATTGTGCGCCCGCACTCACAGCCCCGGCGGGAAGCAGGTTCACCTGCAGCGACCCGGTCGTTTGTGTGGTCCGAACGTAGGTGGCCGATGTGGAGGTTGTTCTTGAATTTCTCACATCAACCCTTTGATTCGATGGTGTCGTCCATCCGCTGATGGCTTTGTACGATACCGTGTGCGAGCCTTCGGATAGTCCGCCCACGGTGGAGCCACTGTTCCGGTAACTGCCTCCGTCCACACGCCACTGCGCTCCCGCGTCTCGTGCGGCCGAGGGGCTTATCGTCACCGTCAGAGATCCTCCCCGCGAAGAGTAGCCGCCGTCCCCCGAACCCTCAGACCCCTCTGCCCATGCGCTCTGTGAGAATAGAGCCGCCATACCCAGAACCCCCAACACCAAAACCACTGCGGGCATCACGCCCTTCAAAAGCCACCTACATCCGTTTTCACTGTTTCTCATATATGTTGTCTCCTCAGTGCCTGTTTCCATCTGCCTTTCAGAACCGGTCTGAAAATGTAACGGAATTGTAACCGCCGATTCCGGGGCCCGCCTCAGTACATTTCCATTGCCTTTATTGCGCAAAGGTAGTTCTTCTGCGCTTGCCGGACAGGATTTTTGCGCAAGCATCACGGAAAGTCAGGGAGAAACCTCGAAACCGTCAAGGAGTGCCCTTGGGCCATCCGCGCCTTTAAGGAGTTCTCCTCTTGGATGGATTGAGGAAACCAATTATATCCGGGTAATATTGATTCTTCATTATTACCCGGGTATAATTATGGAAAGACAAATGAAAGGAACCCTCCATGACCCAAGCAGCGACGTTTACAACATTTG
>CAIJOU010000433.1 GCA_903822375.1 Candidatus Hydrogenedentota bacterium | reverse complement strand
CGATGCGGCCTCTTTCCATCCCAGTATCGCCTATATCCTCCAGGGCAGCACGGGAAAGGACCTTCTGGCCAAGGACGCCACATGGAAACCGGTGCCGTCAAAACCCGTGTATTGGGGCTTGCCCGTGGCGCTGAAGCTACCCGAGTTTCCCCAAAGCTCCGTGTTCATGGCGGGTGCGTCGATGACGGGCCTCGTACAACCGGACGGCATCCTGACCTGGTGGGATGCACTGGACAAGAGCCGCGCCTGCTTTGCTTTCGGAAATTTCAACGGCGAAGGCCGCACCGAAGCACTGGGAGCCGGGTATGAGGACGGCATCCGTTGCTACGACGCAGTCACGGGAAAACTCACCTGGTCCATGCCCCTGCCCGTGCCGGGAACGCCCATCGGCGCGGCCAGCGCGGACTTGGACGCGGATGGCCGCGATGAGGCGGTGTTCGTTTCAGGGAACACCCTGTACGCCGTGGGCAGGCGGACGGACACCGCACAAGGCGCGCTTCTCTGGAAGCTTGACGTTCTCGCGACGCCTAGCCCGCCTGCACTCGCCTGCCTTTCCGCCAAGGATGGGTTGTCGATCCTCCTGACCGCCGTCGACGGGAGGGTCTACTGCATCCGCTAAGGGGCCTGCGCCGATTTGTCTTCGGCAGGCTTTTGTGTACACTATCCCCATGAAAAACGTGCCGCCGTCAGGGCGGCCAACGTGAACAAGGAGCCCCATGCCATGAATCTTTCGCGCCGCCAGTTCCTTTCCGTCAGTTCGGCCGCCTTCCTGTCCGCCGTCGCGCTCGATAGCCCGTGCGCGTTCGCGGGGATCAAGCCCAAGATCGGCGTGTGCGACTGGTCCGTCGGGGGCCGTGCCAACATAGACGCGCTGGAATTTGCCAAGAAAGTCGGCATCAGCGGCGTACAGGTTTCCACAGGCTCCGGCAAGGACGATTGCGAGCTCGCAGACGCCGCAGTCCGCCAGCAGTACAAGGACACGATAGCTAAGACCGGCGTGGTAGCCTGCTCCACCGCCATGGGCTTCCTTAATCAATACCCCCTTGCCTCCGATCCGCGCGGTCCAAAGTGGCTCGAGCAGTCCATTGATATCACCAAGGACCTGGACGCAAAGTGCATCCTGCTCGCCTTCTTCGGCGATGGCGACCTGCAGAAAGACGGAGTCCTCAAAGCGAAGGAAATTGACGCGGTCGTGCAGCGCATCAAGGACGCGGTGCCGCGTGCCGAGAAGGCGGGGGTCATCCTGGGGATCGAGAACATGCTCAGCGCCAAGGACAATCTCGCCATTCTGGACCGAATCAAGAGCGACGCCGTCCGCATCTATTACGACATCTACAACACCAACATCTCCGCCGGCTACGACTCGCCCGCTGAAATCCGCATGATGAAAGACCGCATGTGCCAGGTCCATTTCAAGAACGGCAAGGACTTCCTGGGCAAGGGCGCTCTGGACATGCTCAAGATCCGCGACGCGCTCAACGACATCAACTACGGCGGCTGGGTAGT